>NZ_JBNYXS010000006.1:0-231209 GCF_051380775.1 Janthinobacterium pasteuri
GACCATAGCAAGTTGGTCCCACCCCTTCCCATCCCGAACAGGACCGTGAAACAACTTTGCGCCGATGATAGTGCTGCAACCAGTGTGAAAGTAGGTTATCGTCAGGCTTGTTATTCGCAGTAGAGAAAAACCCCGCCAGCAATGGTGGGGTTTTTTTTCGTCTGGTGGTTTTAGTGTGAGCCCCAAGCGAAGGCTGGGGTCAGTCACTTCGTGATCGGGATGTGCCCCACTGGGGCGCATCCCCCCGCCTCGCTCGTTAGCAATGACTTTTGCGTTAGCGGCATGGAGGGTCTGACCCCGGCTGTTCAGCAGGCGTAAAAAAGGCAGCGCGCAGCGCTGCCTTTCTGTCTTTGCTTCCCTTTTATTGAGCAGCCACTACCGGCCTAGCGCCGCTCCTGGCCACCCACTCGATCAGCGCATCGACAGCCGCACGGCCATTGCCGTTGCCCACCAGGTCGCTATTGATCATGGCGACCACCACGCACAGTTGATTGTTGGCATCGGGCACATAGCCTGCGATGGCCACCACATTCTTCAAGGTTCCCGTCTTGATGCGGGCCCGCGTGGCTGCAGGACTATTCAGCAGGCGCTTGCGCATGGTGCCGTCCAGCGCCACGATGGGCAGGCTGGACTGGAACTCGGGCGCCCACGGGCTTTGCTGCATCGCTTGCAGCACGCCGGACAGTTGCGCCGGCGTAATGCGTCCCGTGCGCGACAGGCCGGAACCGTTGTCGACCAGCATGCCCTGGGTATCGATATGGTGCCGCTGGAACCATTCTTGGATGACTAGCCGCGCCCGGCTGGCCGTGTCTTCCGGCGCCGCCATGGCAACGGGACGGCTGCCCAGCCAGCCATCGCTTTGCAAGCTGCCCAAGCTCAGGAACAAGGTGCGGGCCAGGGTGTTGTCGGATGTCTTGTTGATATCGCGCAAGACCTCAGGCAAGGCGCGCGCCACATGGTCGGCCAGCATACGCGTGCCGACCGGTTCGGCCGTCGGCGGCAAGCCCGTAAACGGCGCTTCGCGCACCGTGCCCGAGATCGTGCCACCCAGGCGTTTCCAGGTCGCACGGAACAAACGGTCCGCATAGTCGTTGCGATCTAGCACATTGATGCTGGTGGCCTTGTTGCAATTTTGCGGGAAGGTGCCGTGCAGTATCACCTGCAGCTTGCCGCTCGCATCGCGCCGGTATTCGGGCGGGCGCCAGCCATCTTCCCACCGGGCGCAGCTGCCCTTGACCAGCTTCATGTCGCTCGTGATGCTGACATTCTCGAGTGGCGGCTGCATGAGGATGCTCAACTGCCGGTCCGTCGAGCTCATGTTGATATCGAGCAAATTGGTATTCAGCAATAAGGCATCGGGGATGACGTTGTAGCGGAACTCGGCCGACTCATCGAAGGGCGGTGCACCGATATCGGGCCGGGCCGGCTGGAACAGCTGGCGGTCGAGGATCAAATCGCCCTTGATTTTCACGATGCCCTGGTTGCGCAGGGTTTGCAGCATGTGCGCCAGCACGTCCGCGTTGAAATCCGTGTCGGCGCCGCCGCGCAGGATCAGGTCGCCCTTCAGTACGCCATTGATGACGTCGGCGCTGGTGCGCAACTCTGTGCGGCCGCGGAAGATGGGACCCAGTTGCTCCAGGCCCACGGCCGTCGTCACCAGTTTCATGGTGGACGCTGGCTGCATGCTGCGTTCGGCGCCATGCGACAGCACAGTGGTGTTGCCGCGTAAGACGATGGCGCCCATGGCGTCTTCGGGAATATTCGCGCTGCGCAATAGCAGGCTGACGGACTCGGGTAATTGCGCGTGGGCTGTCGACAGGCCGATGCCAGCCAGCAAGGCGGCGATGAGGATGGGACGAAACATGGCGCTCCTTAGTGGAAAAAGACGTAGGCGACAAAGACGGCCGTGACCACGCCAGCGAAATCGGCGATGAGGCCGGCCGTGATCGCATAGCGCGTCTTGCGAATGCCCACCGAGCCGAAGTACAGGGCCACGATATAGAAAGTGGTGTCGGCTGAGCCCTGGAACACGCAGGCCAGGCGCCCGACGAAGGAGTCGACGCCGTAGGTATTCATGGCGTCGATCATCATGGCTTTCGAGCCGGAGCCGCTGAGCGGCTTCATCATGGCCGTCGGCAGGGCGGGCACGAAATCCGTATTGATGCCCAGGTTGGCGAAGAACCAGTTCATGCCGCTCATCAGGAAATTGAACACGCCCGCATTGCGGATCACGCTGATGGCGACCAGCATGCCGACCAGGTAGGGAATCACGGTGATCGAGGTCTGGATGCCGCCTTTCGCGCCCTCGATGAAGGCGTCATACACGTTCACCTTCTTGCGCAGGGCGCCGATGATGAAGATGGCGATAACGCTGATTAATACCAGGTTGCTGACCACCTTCGACACCAACTCGATTTCCTGTTTCGTCAGGTATTGCGTGAAGTACCAGATCATGGCCACGATGGCGCTCGTCATGCCGCCCATCCAGCCAAGAACGACCCTGTTGAGCAAGTTGATGCGTTGCTTGATGGACACCGTGATGATGCCGACCATGGTGGCGACATAGGTGGCGATCATGCAGGGGATGAAGATATCGGATGGATCGGCCGCGCCGAGGATGGAGCGCTGCGCCATGATGGCCAGCGGGATCAGGGTCAGGCCCGAGGTGTGCAGCACCAAAAACATGATTTGCGCATTCGTCGCCTCTTCCTTGTTCGGATTCAAGGTCTGCAGGCTTTCCATGGCCTTCAAGCCAAAGGGCGTGGCCGCATTGTCCAGGCCCAGCAGGTTGGCCGAGAAATTCATCACCATGTGGCCGGTGGCCGGGTGGTCTTTCGGAATTTCCGGAAAGATGCGTGAAAAGAAGGGCGCGATGACTTTTGCCAGCCAGCCGACGATGCCCGCCTTTTCACCGATGTTCATGATGCCCAGCCACAAGGTCATCACGCCCGCCAGCGGCAGGGCGATATCCATCACGCCCATGCGCGCCGTTTCGAACGTGCCGTCGATGATGCGCTTGAAGATATCGGTATCGCCGAGAAATAGCCACTGCAGCACTGCGGCCAGGAAGCCAACGAGGAAAAAGCCGGACCAGATGTAATTAAGTGCCATATGCGATCAGTTCTGTGTGACGGGGAGGTGAAAGGAGCTGCAAGCAAAGTATAGAGGCAGCCCGATACGAGTTGATGAAAGAATGCAGCAATCACATGCCAAAAAGTTATAAGCTGGCAGCCTGTTTTCATTGGCGTCCCGTACTTTGCCCGAGTAGTCTCGGTGATGCCTGTTCTTCACGTTTGTTTGCTACCCCTGTCTGCACTGGATCACTGATGATGTTTTTACGCAAAACCGCTTGCGCCGCCGGCCTGGCACTGTTGACGCTCTTCACTGCGCCTGCTCATGCCGCCGCCGATGCCCGCGCGAACAAGACCCTGCACTTGTTTTTGAGTACCAGCGAGACGGGCCTGGACCCGGCCGTGGCGTCCGACCTGGCCAGCCTGAATTTGATGGAAAACATCTTCGATCCGCTGCTGCGCTATGACTACCTGGCGCGCCCCGTGCAGCTGCAGGGCAACACGGCGCGCGGCTTGCCAAAGGTCGAGGATGATGGGCGCACGTATATCTTTCATTTGCAGCCCGGCGTGTACTTCACGCCCGACCCCGCTTTCAAGGGCCAGCCGCGCGAGGTGACGGCGCAAGATTATGTGTATAGCCTGACGCGGTTGTATGACCCCAGCCTGAAGTCGCCGTGGCTGTTCTTGCTGGAAGACAAGCTGGTGGGCGATGCCGCCCTGAAAGCCAAGTTCAGCTACGACACGCCGATCGCCGGCTTGCAGGCGCTGGACAAATACACCCTGCGCATCCGCCTGAACGGCGTCGACCCGAATTTCCTGTTTTACCTGGCCATGCCTGCGACAGCTGTGGTGGCGCGTGAGGTGGCCGAAGCGTATGCGGCGCCGGGGCAGATCGGCAACCATCCCGTGGGCACGGGGCCGTTCCTGGTGAAGGAATGGAAGCGCAGCGACAAGATCGTTCTGCAAGCCAATCCAACTTTCCGTGCCACCGTGTTCCGTACCGAGGCCAAGGCGCTGGCCGCCTTGCCGGTCGACGCGCGCGCCATCGCCGCTTCGCTGGAAGGCCAGCGTCTGCCTCTGGTTGAGCGCATCGAGGTGCGCATCGTTGAAGAATATCAATCGCGCATGCTGGGTTTTCTGAAAGGCGAATTCGACTACCTGGAGCAAGTGCCCGAATCGATGACGGACATGGTGCTGGAAAACGGCGCGCTGAAACCGGCGCTGGCCGCCAAGGGCTTGCAGCTGACGCGCTTTCCCGTGCTGCAAACGTATTACATGTGGATGAATATGGACGATCCCGTGCTGGGCGGCACGAGCAAGGACAAGCTGGCCCTGCGGCGCGCCATTGCCCTCAGCTACAACAGCCGCGAAGACATCGCGCTGCTGAAAAAGGGGCTGGCCTTGCCGGCGCAGTCGCCGCTGCCGCCCAATGTGCTCGGGTACGACAAGAGCTACCGCAGCCCCGTCGGCTACGATCCCGTGCTGGCGCGCGCGCTGCTGGACCGCTTCGGCTACAAGGCGGGCGTCGACGGTTTCCGTACGCAGCCCGATGGCAGGCCCTTGACCTTGACCATGCACACGGAGCCGAGCACGGTGGGACGGCTGCGCGATGAATTGTGGCGGCGCAATCTGAACGCCATCGGCTTGCGCGTGGAATTTAAAAGCGACAAGAAGACGGAGATTATCAAGGCGTCGCGCCTGGGCAAGGTGCAGATGTTCGAGACCAACTGGATCGCCGACTTCCCCGATGGCGATAACTTTATGCAATTGTTGTATGGCGGCAACGTCGGCCGCGCCAACTATGCCCGCTTCAACTTGCCCGATTACAATAAACGCTATGAGGAGGCGCGCCTGCTATCCGATACGCCGCGCCGACACAGTCTGTACTTCGACCTGTTTCAGCTGATCCACGCTTACACGCCGTGGGTGTTGCTGACACATCCCATCTCTGCCGACCTGCAGCAACCGTGGCTAAAAAACTACAGGCGCCACCCCGTGGAATTCACGTCCTGGCGCTATCTGGACGTCGATTCCGCCAAGGGCCGCCCCGCAGGCAAGTGACCACGTCGCTGAAAAGGGCATTCATTCCAAAAAGTTATGGTTAGGAAAGCATTTTTCATTGGCTGGCCGCGGATGCATCGCGCTACTCTGAAAATGAAAACAAATAAAGTCATGCGCAAATGTCATAAAAAAATGTACCGCGAGACAGACGTTGCGACATATCTAGACAGCCTGACTTGATCACTCAAGTTTCGATTGCCCAACAAGGAGAAGACCTGTGAAATTGAAGAAGCTAGCGCAGTTGGTGGCATTGATGGGGGTAGTGGGGCCGGTGATGGCACAGGAAGCGGTACCGCCAGCGATGCAACGGGTCGAAGTGACGGGCAGCAGCATCAAGCGCGTGGCCAAGGAAGGCGCGCTGCCGGTGCAAGTCATCACCTTTGACCAGATGGAAAAACAGGGCATCACGACGGCTGAGCAACTGGTGCGTACCCTGTCGGCCAATGGCACGGGCGCCGAGAACATGACTTCGGGCAATAACGTGTTTGGCGCCGATGCCGACCGCCTGGCCGGCGGCGCCTCGTTCGCCTCGCTGCGGGGCCTGGGACCCAGCTCAACCCTGGTGCTGCTGAATGGCCGTCGCGTGGCCACGCATGGCGCCAGTGGCCGCGCTGTCGACTTGAATTCCATTCCACTGGGTGCAATATCTCGCGTGGAAATTCTCAAGGATGGCGCCTCGGCCATCTATGGCACGGACGCCATCGGCGGCGTGATCAATTTCATTCTGAAGACCAATTACACCGGCGTGGAAGCCTCCGTTTCCACCAACGATACGCAAGCGGGCGGCGGCGCCACGCGCCGCGCTTCCATACTGGCCGGCACGGGTTCGCTGGAAGAGGATCGCTACAACATCATGGCCAGCCTGACGGTCGACAAGGCGCAGCGCCTGAACGGCAGCGACCGCTCCTTCGTCAACGGCTACCAGCCGGGCCGGGGGCTGTCGCCGGACACCACGGGTACGCCGTTTGCCAACCAGCTGACGGGTGCCGGCACGGCACTGGGCACCGCGTTCCAGCTGCCTGGCGACCCGAATAAATACCTGCAAGCCAATCCCTTGAGCTTCCAGGGCAAGTGAGACACAGTAGCTGGCATGTCGCAATACCAGACGGAGCTGTGGAAAGACGTGACCTCGCCGCTGCGCACCAGGTATTCGTGTGCGTACGACTATGGCGCCGACTATGTGCTGCAATTCCCTGTGGAGCGAGCCAATTTCCTGTCGCGCGGCACGTTCAAGCTGGCGCCCGACCACCGCATGTTTGTCGAGGTGCTCGGCTCGCGTACCAAGGCCACGGCCATTTTGACGCCGATGCAGGTGCAGACGAGCATCGCCAACAAGGCCGTGTATCCGGTGGGTGGCGCGTATTACCAGGATTTGTCGGCCTACATCCCGTCTTTCGACAATACCAAGCCGATTGCCTACAAATGGCGCGCCAATGACGTGGGCAACCGTACGCAGGAAAATACCACCGACAACGCGCGCGTGTTGCTGGGCTTTGAAGGCAACTTCGGCAAATGGGATTACAAGACCGGCGTTTCCTACGCACAGAGCACCACGAAGACCAAGCTGACCGATGGCTATTCCTACACGGACAAGTTGTACGCGGCCCTGGGGACAGGCATCATCAATCCCTGGATAGGCGCGGGCCAAAGCCAGACGGACGCGGCCAAACAATTGATCGAGTCGACCAAGTTCCGTGGCGCCTTCCAGCATGGCAAGACGACCCTGACGCAGATCGATGGCTCTGTTTCCGGCGAGCTGTTCCAGCTGCCGGCTGGCGCCGTGGCGATGGCCGCCGGTTTTGACTTGCGCCGCGAGGGCTACAGTTTCGGACAGGATGTCGATGCCAATCTGATTCTGTTGGCGCCTGGAAATGCCGCATTGAAGGATGTCAGCCGCAACGTCAAGGCCGTGTATGCCGAGTTGCTGGTACCCATCATGAAAGACCTGGAAATGCAGCTGGCCGTGCGCCGTGATGATTACAGCCAGGTGGGCGCCACCACGAATCCGAAGATTGCCTTGCGCTACCAACCGGCCGACTTCGTCCTGTTCCGCGCCTCGGCCAGCAAGGGCTTCCTGGCGCCCAGTTTCGACCAGTTGTATTCGGGCGTGCTGACGCAGGAGCTGCCAAACGGCTCGAAGGATCCGGAAGGCTGCGCCAGGAATCCTGGCGTGGCCGAATATTGTTCCATTCCCCGCCTCATTTACACGACGGGCGGCAACCTGAACCTGAAGCCGGAGACGTCGAAGCAGGGCAGCGTCGGTATCGTCATCGAACCTGTAAAGGGTTACTCTGCCTCGTTCGATTACTGGGCCATCAATACCCAGGACCAGCTCCTGAAACGCACGCCGCAAGTCGTGCTGGCCAATTACCAGGCGCTGAACCAGTATATTTTCCGCAAGGCCGATGGCACCATCGATTACGTACAGGCGGGCTGGTTCAATGCGGGGGGCAGCCGCGTGCGCGGCCTGGACGTGAGCTTGCGCGGCGAAGGCAAGGTGCAGGACGCGAAATGGACGGCGACCCTGGACGGCACGTATATGGACAGCTTCAAGTTTGCCGAATACAAGGGGCAAGAATACAAGGAGCTGGTTGGCAATTTCTACACGCGTGATTTGTACTTGCGCTGGAAACACAATGCCAGCTTTGGCGTGTCGCGCGGCGACTGGAGCGGCTTGCTGATCCAGAGTTTTGCTTCCGGCTACAAGGACCAGGTACCGAATGACGGCAAGGGCACGCCGCCGCCAGGCTTCAAGTCCGATGTGTCCAGCTACACCACGTATAACTTGTCGGGCAGCTACACTGGCTTCAAGAATACCACCATCACCGTGGGCATCCAGAACCTGTTCGACCGCGATCCACCGTTCACCGCGCACAACGTGGATGAAGTGGTGGGGGCCGGCTGGGATCCCCGCGTGGCCGACCCGCGCGGCCGCGCCTTCACCTTCCAGCTGAAGTACAAGTTCCTGTAAGGCAGCGATGCCGGCGGCAAGATTGCCGGCATGCTACTCTCGTGCGGCGGCGCCTGGCGTCGCCGTTCTTATTCCAGGAAAGGGCCGCATGTCCAGTCAGACCAATCTCAGCCGGTGCCGCTTTGGCGGCTTGCTGGCCGCCACTTTTGGGGCGGCAGGCACACCGGCGTGGGCGGCGGCCGCGCAAGGGAAGGGAAAACGCATGCAACAGCAACACGCATTGATCAAACCGGCGCGCCTGCGCGAAGGCGACCTGGTGGCCATCATCGCACCGGGCGGTTTTACGGATGAGGAGGCCATCGCCAAGGCCCAGCGTAATATCGAATCGCTGGGCTTGCGCACCAGCCTGGGTGCCAACATCCGCGCCGTGCACGGCAACTATGCGGGCACGGTGCAGCAGCGCCTCGACGACTTGCACGCGGTGTTTCGTGACCCGGAAGTCAAGGCTGTGTGGGCCATCCGTGGCGGCTCCGGCTGCATCTCGCTGCTGGCGCTGCTCGACTACGCCTTGATCCAGCGCAACCCAAAAGTGCTGGTCGGCTATTCCGACATCACGGCCCTGCACCTGGCCATCGGCCGCCAGACGGGCCTGGTGACCTTCCACGGCCCCGTGGCCTCGTCCACGTTTTCCGAGTACACGGTGACGCAGCTGCGCAATGTGCTGATGACGCCGCAAGACAGTTACACGATCCCGATGGCGCTGGACAACCACCGCCGCGCGCAGACGCACGCCAACTTCGCCATCCGCACCGTGCATGGCGGCCAGGCGACGGGACGCTTGACGGGCGGCAACCTGTGCATGGTCAGCGCACTGGCCGGCACGCCGTATGCGGCTGATTTCCGCGAGCGCATCCTTTTCCTGGAAGAAATCAATGAAGTGCCGTATCGCATCGACAGGATGTTATGCCAGCTCGACCTGTCCGTGGGGTTCAACAAGGCGGCGGCCTTGATGCTGGGCATTTTCGAGCATTGCGAGGCGGCCGAGGGCGACACGGCGCTGACCCTCGATGCGACCCTGGACCAGCATTTGCTGCCATTGAGAGTACCGGCCGTCAGCGGCTATTCGTTTGGCCACATCCGCCACCAGTTCACGCTCCCCATGGGCATCCTGGCTACGCTTGATGCGGACCGGCAAACCTTGACCTTGCTGGAGCCGGCCGTCTGCTAGCGTACGGTGCAGCAGGGCGATTGTCAGTATGCTAGTGTGATTGCAGGCGTGGCACGAGGCCGCGCCGCTTTCTTCACCGCCCCCCGACATGATCAACCGCCACGCCAGTACCTACATCCTCAGCCATCCGCTGGCCTTCGCGCTGCAGGTGCTGAAGGGATTCCGCGCCAACCAGGGCTTGCTGCTGGCGGGCGCCGTCGCGTATTACTCGCTGCTGTCCATCGTGCCCCTGCTGATGCTGGTAGTGGTGGCCCTGTCGCACGTGATTGCAGAAGACGAGCTGTTGCGGACCATCGGCCATTACCTGGAATGGCTGGTGCCAGGGCAATCGAAAGCCATCGTGGCCGAAGTCGCGCATTTCCTCAATAACCGGGGCGTGATCGGCTGGCTGCTGCTGCTGACCATGTTGTTTTTCAGCTCGCTGGCGTTTACCGTGCTGGAAAACGCCATGAGCGTGATTTTCGTGCACCGCGTGGCCATCCGCCGCCGCCATTTCCTCATTTCCGCCGTGCTGCCGTACTGCTACATCCTGTGCCTGGGCGTGGGCATCTTGCTGATCACCCTGGTGGCGGGCGGCCTGCAAGTGATGGGCGATGAAAGCGTGCGCTTCTTGCGCCATGACTGGGGCCTGGAAGGGGTGTCTGGCGTGCTGCTGTACTTGCTCGGGCTGGGAGGGGAAATCCTCGTACTGAGCTCGATTTACCTGGTCATGCCGGTGGGAAGGTTATCGATTACGCATGCGCTGATCGGCGGCGTGACGGCGGCCCTGCTGTGGGAAATCGCCCGCCATGTGCTGGTCTGGTATTTTTCCACCTTGTCGCAGGTGAATGTCGTGTATGGCTCGATGACGACGGCCATCGTCGTCATGTTCAGCCTGGAAATCGGCGCCACCCTGCTGCTGCTGGGCGCGCAAGTGATTTCCGAATATGAAAGAGTGGTGCGTGGCGGCGAAGAAGAAAAGCCGCTGGCGCTAAGGACTTGATTGAAAGTGTGGATTAAATTCGTTATTGCACCGCACAAAAAGCTGTGCTATACTCCGTTCAGTGATTGAGATTTGGCAGCAAATTATCTCACCATCCAGTTTCAGCGCGGCGACCGACAGGTGTAATGTCGATGGCGTGACAGCGCGAAGAGTGGATTTTGTAATTCCGGATACGTTGGTCGATTTACACTTGGAGTCACCATGCAGATAGCATGGGAGTCCGAAAATCAGGAGGCACTTTGCAGATAGCACTGGCGTCCATGACACGATTAAAGCATTGGTAATACATTGGAACGAAGCCTACCCTGAGTAGGCTTTTTTTTCGTCTGGTGGGCGCGTTTATCAACCTACTGCGCAGCCCGCTCTCGAATCGGCGTTACTCGCCGTACCGAAGTACGGCTGCGTTACTCAATCCGATATCGGGCTTGCTCGCTACGGTTTCTAAAAGCGCTGAGACTCTTACTTCCAAATACTTTTACAAGGCCCTGGCGATCAGGATTTTCTGAATATCGCTGGTCCCCTCATAAATCTGGCATACGCGCACGTCGCGATAGATACGCTCGACGGGGAAGTCGGACACGTAACCATAGCCGCCGTGCACCTGGATGGCGTCCGAGCACACTTTTTCCGCCATTTCCGACGCAAACAGCTTGGCCATGGCCGCTTCCTTCAGGCATGGCAAGCCCGCATCCTTCATCGACGCCGCGTGGCGTATCAGCTGGCGCGCCGCTTCGATTTGCGTGGCCATGTCAGCCAGGCGGAATTGCACGGCCTGGTGTTCATAGATGGGTTTGCCGAAACTTTCGCGTTCGCGCGCATAGCTCAGGGCCGCTTCGTACGCGGCGCGCGCCATGCCCACGGCTTGCGAAGCGATGCCGATGCGTCCGCCTTCCAGGCCGGACAGCGCGATCTTGTAGCCTTGTCCTTCTTCGCCAATCAGATTTTCCGCCGGAATGCGGCAGTTGTCGAACAGGATTTGCGCCGTGTCCGACGAGTGCTGGCCCATCTTCTGTTCCAGTCCCGCCACGATGTAGCCTTGTGTGTTCGTCGGCACCCAGAAGGCGCTGATGCCGCGCTTGCCGGCCGCCTTGTCCGTGACGGCCATGACGATGGCCACGTCCGCATACTTGCCGCTGGTAATGAATTGTTTCGTGCCGTTGATGACGTATGCATTGCCGTCGAGGGTGGCCGTGGTGCGCAGCGCAGACGCGTCGCTGCCCGTGTGCGGTTCCGTCAGGCAAAATGCCCCCAGCATGCTGCCTTGTGCCAGCGGGCGCAGCCACTGTTCTTTCTGTGCCTCGTTGGCGTACATCATGCCGATGCTGCACACGGGGCAATTATTCACCGAAATGATGGTCGAGGTGCCGCCATCACCGGCGGCGATTTCTTCCAGTACCAGGGCCAGCGACACGTAGTCGAGGCCGGCGCCACCGAGCGCTTCCGGCACGGCCACGCCAAAGGCGCCCAGCGCGGCCAGTTCCTGCAATTCTTCCTTGGGGAAATGATGTTCCTTGTCCCAGCGGGCCGCATGGGGCGCCAGGCGCTCGCGCGAAAAATTGCGCAGCGCTTCCTGGATCATTGTCTGTTCTTCATTCAGTATCATGGGACGTCGTCTCGTTTGTTTTTATGGTGTGTGGGGGAATTACCAGGCGATGGGCTTGCCATCGTAGTTGCGGAACACGGCCTTGTCCGTGGCCGGCAGGCTGGCCAGGGTGGCGCGGATGCCGGCAGCGCTTTGCTCTGGTGAAATATCGGCGCCGGCGCCGCCCATGTCCGTGCGTACCCAGCCCGGATGGATAGCCACGCAGCTGACGCCTTGCGGGCCATGCACGAGGGCCGTGTCGATCAGCACGGAATTCAAGGCGGCCTTGCTGGCGCGATACAGCGAACCGCTGGGGTTGCCCCGTTCGCTCAAGGAGCCCATGTGCGAGGACAGCACGGCCAGTTTGCCCTTGGCATTCGCTACCAGCGGCGCCAGTATCGGCAGCAGGCGCATGGCTGCCAGCACGTTCGTGTGCATGACGAGATCAAAATCTGCTTGTGCAGGAAACCCATCGTGACGGGGGCCATACACGCCCGCGTTGAGGATGGCCACGTCGAGCTTTTCATCGTCGAACTTCCAGCCCAGTGCGGCACAGCCTTCCACATCCGTCACGTCGAGCTGGTGCGCTTCCGCGCCCAGTTGCTTGAGGGCATCGCAAGCGTCCGGTGTGCGCGCTGTGGCGATCACCCGCCAGCCATCGTGACGGTATTGACGGACGATTTCGTGGCCGATGCCGCGCGAGGCGCCGATGATCAATGCGGTAGGCATGTGTTTTCTCCCTGGAATGAATGAAAGGGCGCGCACGTGGCCATGATGGCCGTGCGCGCCCGTGCTTCAGCGCAGCTTATACCAGTTCGATCGCCATCGCCGTCGCTTCGCCGCCGCCGATGCACAGGGCCGCCACGCCGCGCTTGCCGCCGGTTTTCTTCAATGCGCCCAGCAACGTGACGATGATGCGCGCGCCCGAGGCGCCGATCGGGTGGCCCAGCGCGCACGCGCCGCCGTGGATGTTGATCTTGCTGTGCGGAATGTCGAGGTCGTGCATGGCGGCCATCGGCACGGCGGCGAACGCTTCATTGATCTCGAACAAGTCTACCTTGCTGCTGCTCCAGCCCGTTTTGGCGTACAGCTTCTTGATGGCGCCGATGGGGGCCGTGGTGAACTCGTTCGGTGCCTGCGCGTGCGTGGCGTGGCCGTGGATTTTTGCGATGACGGTGCAACCGAGTTTTTTCGCCGTCGATTCGCGCATCAGCACCAGGGCGGCCGCGCCATCGTTGATGGACGAAGACGAGGCTGCCGTGATGGTGCCGTCTTTCTTGAACGCGGCTTTCAAGGTCGGGATTTTTTCCAGGCGAGCCTTTTGCGGGCCTTCATCGATGCTGACGACGGTGTCGCCGCCGCGGCCGGAAACGGTCACGGGAACGATTTCCCATTCGAAACTGCCATCCTTGGTGGCCGCTTGCGCGCGTTTCACCGATTCGATGGCAAACGCATCTTGCGCTTCGCGCGTGAAGCTGTACTGGCTGGCGCACTCTTCTGCAAACGTGCCCATCGAGCGTGCATTGCCCTTTTCATCGCGGCTGTAGGCGTCTTCCAGGCCATCCATCATCATGTGGTCATAGATCATGCCGTGGCCGATGCGGTAGCCGCCGCGCGCCTTCGGCACCAGGTAGGGGGCGTTGGTCATCGATTCCATGCCGCCGGCCACCACCACGTCGGCGCTGCCGGCGAGCAAGGTATCGTGTGCGAACATGGTCGTCTGCATGGCCGAGCCGCACATTTTCGACAGCGTCACGGCGCCGGTGGAGTCGGGCAAGCCAGCCTTGCGCAAGGCTTGGCGCGCAGGCGCCTGGCCCTGGCCGGCCATCAGGCAATTGCCGAAATACACGTGTTCAACGGCATCCGGTGCCACGCCGGCCCGTTCCACGGCGGCGCGGATGGCCACGGCGCCCAGGTCGCTGGCGGTGACATTGGCAAAGTCGCCCTGGAAGGCGCCCATGGGGGTGCGCGCGGCACCGACGATTACGACTGGATCATGCATGTTGGATCTCCGGTTAAGGGTGGGGAAGGTGACTGCATACAAAAACGCAGGTGCTGCGGATAAGGGAAGACGTCCTCGATATGGCCGTCTTCGATGCGCTGCTTGCGCGCCTGCCAGTATTGCGCCGTCAGCAGGTCGGCATGGTGCTGCATGAAATAGGTGCGGATGCGGGGATTGCCCAGCAGGAACGTGCCGAATTGTTCGGGAAACACATCGTGCTTGCCGATGGGATACCATGGTTCGGCCGACATTTCTTCCTCCTCCGTGCGCGCCTGGGGAATGACGCGGAACTGGCAATCGGTGATGTACTCGATTTCATCGTAATCGTAAAAAACGACACGCTGATGACGGGTCACGCCAAAGTTTTTGTACAGCATGTCGCCCGGAAAGATATTTGCGGCCACCAGCTCCTTGATGGCGTTGCCGTACTCCACGATGGCGTGTTCGACCAGGTCATCGCGGCCTTCCTTTTCGGCATTGCTCAGCCACATGTTCAGCGGCACCATACGCCGCTCGATGTACAGGTGGCGGATGATGATCTGCTCGTGGTCTTCCTCGACCAGCGAGGGGGCGAATTGTTTCAGTTCGGCCAGCAATTCTGCGGCAAAGCGGGCGCGGGGAAAGGCCACGTTGGAATACTCGAGCGTGTCGGCCATGCGGCCCACTCTGTCGTGATGTTTCACCAGCAAATACTTTTGCTGGACTTGCGCACGCGTGGTTTCCTTGGGGGGAGGAAAGAAATCCTTGATGACCTTGAAGACATAGGGAAACGACGGCAGGGCAAACACCAGCATCACCAGGCCGCGGATGCCGGGCGCACTTTCAAAGTGGTCCGACGAGTGTTTCAGATGCTGCAGGTAGTCGCGGTAAAACAGCGTCTTGCCCTGTTTTTGCAGGCCCAGTATCGTATAGATTTCGCTACGCGGTTTGCGCGGCAGCAAGCTGCGCAGGAATTGCACATAGGCCGATGGCACTTCCATATCCACCAGGAAATACGCACGCGTAAACGAAAACAGCACGGCAATCTGCTGCTGCTCGAACAGCACCGTGTCGAGTACCAGCTTGCCGTGGCGGTTGTGCAGGATGGGTACGACAAACGGGTATTCGCGGTTGCCGTTGATGCCCTTGCCGACCAGATAAGCGCCCTTGTTGCGGTAGAACAAACTGGTCAAGACCTGCAGCTGGTGGTTCGGCTCCAGCCTGTCGCCGCCGAACAGCTGCTGCAAACGCGCTTCCACCTGGGCCACGTCACGCTCCAGGTTGGCAAATGCGCAGTCCAGCTGGAAGTTGCTCAGCATGCGCGTCAGGGTGTGGCGCAAGCCATCCTTGCCCGGGTAATACACGCGGTAAGTGGGCACCGGGTCTTGCGTGTCGATGTACTCCGTGGAGACGACGGGACGCACGAAAATATAGTCGTTATTGAAATACGTGCGGTGCAGGATGTTGCAGCAGACGGAATTGAAGAAGGTTTCCGCCAGTTCTGGCTGCTTGTGTTCCGTCAGCATGCCGATGTAGTGCAGCTTGAGTTCGCGCCACACTTCGTCGCTCAACTCCGACTCTTCGTACTCATCTTCGAGCATCTGCACGCATTCCTGCACGCGCTTGTCATAAAAGTCGATGCGTTCGCGGGCCGCCGTCTGTGCCGCGCTCCAGGCGCCTTGCTCGAAATACCGCTTGGCGTGCTGGCTCGTTTCACGGAACAGACGGTAATGCTTGTCAAAGCCGTCGCGGATGGTGCGCGCGATATCGAATGCAATCTGGGAAGAGAGCAATTTGGGGAAGGCAATTTGCGTCATAGTTGTGCTCGCATGAATAGCGCATCACCCAGTCGATAACCGCGCACCCGTGCTTACTTGGTTTCCGCAAACAGTTCACGGCCTATCAGCATGCGGCGGATTTCGCTGGTCCCGGCGCCGATTTCATACAGCTTGGCATCGCGCCACAGGCGGCCGGCCGGATACTCGTTGATGTAGCCGTTGCCGCCCAGCGCCTGGATCGCTTCGCCCGCCATCCAGGTCGCCTTCTCCGCACTATACAGAATGGCACCGGCCGCATCCTTGCGCAACTGGCGCACGGCTTCCGGCGTGGTGGCGCGGTCGCAAGCCTGGCCCACGGCATACACATAAGCCTTGCACGCCATCATGGTCGAATACATATCGGCTAGTTTGCCTTGCATCAATTGGAATTCGCCGATGGCCTGGCCGAATTGCTTGCGGTCATGCACGTAAGGCACGACCAGGTCCATGCAAGCCTGCATGATGCCCAGCGGTCCGCCGGACAGCACGGTGCGCTCGAAATCGAGGCCCGACATCAGCACGTTGACGCCCTTGCCCAAACCGCCCAGCACGTTTTCGGCCGGCACTTCGCAATCCTGGAACACCAGTTCGCCCGTGTGTGAGCCGCGCATGCCCAGCTTGTCGAGCTTTTGCGCGATGGAAAATCCCTTGAAATTCTTTTCGATCAGGAACGCCGTCATGCCGCGCGGACCCGCTTCCAGGTCGTTTTTCGCGTACACCACCAGCACGTCCGCGTCGGGACCATTGGTGATCCACATCTTGGTGCCGTTCAAGACCCAGCGGTCGCCCTTGAAGTCGGCGCGCAGCTTCATGCTGACGACATCCGAGCCTGCATTCGGCTCCGACATGGCGAGGGCACCGATGTGCTCGCCTGTGATCAGTTTCGGCAGGTACTTGGCCTTTTGCTCGGCCGTGCCGTTGCGCTTGATCTGGTTGACGCACAGGTTCGAGTGGGCACCGTAGGACAGGCCGACGGAGGCCGAGGCGCGCGAGATTTCTTCCATGGCGATGATGTGCGCCAGGTAGCCCATGCCGGCGCCGCCGTATTCTTCGCTGACGGTGATGCCGAGCAAGCCCATGTCGCCCATCTTGCGCCACAGGTCCATGGGGAACTGGTCGGTACGGTCGATTTCGGCCGCGCGCGGCGCGATTTCGGCGGCGGCAAATTGTTGGATCGCTTCGCGCAGGGAGGCGATGTCCTCGCCGTGGTCAAAGGTCAAGCCTGGGAGATGGAGCATGTCGTCCTCGTCGTTATAGTGTGTCGGTCATGGATGCAGGGTCAGTGAAGCTATGATACTCAGTTGTGACGTTTACGTAAACGTAAAGTGAAGCGCGCGCGGCCTGCGTCTGCCGCGTGGCCACTCAGCTTGTTGGCACCTTGTCCAAGTTCAAGTCCGCCAGCATGCGCGCGCAGGCGTCTTCATGCGCGCTGATTTCCGCCAGCGCCATTTCGATATCAATGCGCTGTTGCTCCAGCGTCTGCCGGTGCTGCGCCAGCACGCCCAGGAAACGGTCCATTTGCGCGCGCGTGTCCTTCGGCGACTCGTACATGTCGACCAGGCTCTTGATTTCCGACAGCGCCAGGCCCAGGCGTTTGCCGCGCAGGGTCAGTTTGAGACGGGTGCGGTCGCGCGGCGTATAGACGCGGCTGCGCCCGCCAGCGCCTTCGCGCTTCGGGCTGAGCAAGCCCTGGTCTTCATAGAAACGGATGGCGCGCGCCGTGATGTCGAATTCCCGCGCCAGTTCGGTAATGGTATAGGTCGTCATTGCTGCGGGCGGTGTTGGTTGCATGGGTGATCGGTCGATAGATGGGGTGCTGCGAGGCAGGCGGGTGGCAAAGTGCCGTTTACGTCAACGTCAATACTATTGTAGCGTGCCCTGCCCGTGCTGCAACAAAGAAAAAAGAGGGTGTCGACAGGCAATTTGGCGAATAAGACAACAATTGCTGAAAATAAATTGATTCTTCTCGCGCAAACACGCTTAAGATCGAGAGTTGGTGGCCAAGATGACACCAAAAAGAGCTTTCCTGGCATAACTGCGACATTCTTTTCGCTATGATGGCAGTAAAATTTTTGAGTGTAGATTCTTTCCAGTAGGCACGATCAGAAAACCCCGTTTCACTATGAGCACGTTGTTTAAAATGTTTCTATATTGGAAATAAAATAGCTATTATGAAAACTTTGTCTGCAAGAAATTGTATGGCATGGGCATTGCGCGTACCGGTAGAGGAGAGCATTATCCGATACCGTACGTTGTAATGCCAAACCGAGGCTTTGAATCGTGCTGCAGTGCGAAAATCAAGGCTAGCCGCGAATTTGAACCGAAGCCGCACAGAATCACAAGAGAAAATTCGGCCATATTTTTACCCGAAAAGGCCGTCCGGAGTGTTAATTGTTAATTTATACTCTTTTCAAATGTAACAATCTGTATGGTCATTCAAGAAACTGACTTTCATGTTACAACATGAAATAGTACACCTATGAATTCTTCTAACGAACGCGAAAGCTTCAGCCAGCGACTTCAGTTGGCTCTCAAAAACGCCCATTACTCTCCAGACAGCCCGACCAGACTGGCCCGGGAATTCAACATCCGTTTCGACGGACGCCCGATTACCGTGCATGCTGCTAGGAAATGGTTAGTAGGTGAAGCAATTCCCACGCAAGAAAAATTGCGCATGATTGCCCAATGGTTGGGCGTTCCGGCGGAATGGTTGCGTTTTGGCGGCCCGGAAAGCGCCACGCCAAATGGCGAAGCGGGCAGCGCTTTGTCGCG
Organism: Janthinobacterium pasteuri; assembly: GCF_051380775.1. Lineage (NCBI taxonomy): Bacteria > Pseudomonadati > Pseudomonadota > Betaproteobacteria > Burkholderiales > Oxalobacteraceae > Janthinobacterium > Janthinobacterium pasteuri. The sequence continues at coordinate 18,406 of NZ_JBNYXS010000006.1, forward strand.
TTTTGAGTCCGCCGATGTGAAATTAATTGCCGATTTGCAAAGATTAGATGAACATCATCGTCAAATCGCGCGTGAATTTATTCGCATGCTGGTCAGAGTCAACTACCAAAAGTAAGCATCCAGGCCATCCCCGGCCGGCGCCGTCCGCCTTTCGCTGACGGTGCTCCTCCTGTCCTTTTATTTGCGCAGCGTCATACTGGAGACATGATTTTGCCGCACAATAAGATCTCGCATGTTGCGCTGCAGCGGAATTATTTGACAATAATCCCGTACGCAGCGGCGCAGCGGCCAATACCAGCGCATAATCACATCAGAAGCAGCCAGTTCATCCACTACGGAGCCGAGCATTTGAGCCGTCTTATGAAAAGTAACTACAGCAATACCGCGCAGCTGAAGGACTTGATGACCGTGCCCCCCATGACTGCCGCGCAACATGCGGAAGTCATGCGCAAACGGATCGCCCATCGCAGGATGGTTGAAGAAGCCAGGGATTTGAAGCAGGCAAGTGCCGTTCAGTTTGAGAAGCGTTGAGTGGTGGATGCCTGAGCTACGCTGCTGCGCGTCGCGCTTTGCGGCCGGCGATGCTCACCGTGCTTCTTGGCCACAAGGGGGCGCCGAGCCTCACTGCCGCTCGCTATGCTTGTGTCAGGCATCGTGACGCCAACTAGAGGATAGGGCTGTCGCCAGCGGACTTAAGACCATTCCATCGCGGCGCCAGGCCGTGTTCGATGCCGAGCAGGTCGATGATGCGCGCCACCGTATGGTCGACCATCTCCGCGATGCTCTGCGGGTGGTGATAAAAGCTGGGGAGTGGCGGGAAGATGATGCCGCCCATTTCGGTCACGGCTGTCATATTGCGCAGGTGCGCCAGGTTGAATGGCGTTTCGCGTACCATCAAAATCAGGCGCCGGCGCTCCTTGAGCACCACATCGGCTGCCCGCGTAATCAAATTATCCGACAAGCCATGTGCCACGGCCGCCAGCGTTTTCATCGAGCACGGTGCGACGACCATGCCATCCGATTGAAACGAGCCGCTGGCAATACTCGCGCCGATATCGCGCAGCTTGTGCACCACGTGCGCCTGCGCCTCGATTTCCTTGCGCCCCACGCCCGTTTCCTGATGCAGGGTCAGTACGGCCGCGTCTGACAAGACCAGATGCGTCTCGACGCCAGGGATGGCGACCAGCAATTGCAGCAGCCGCAAGCCATACACGGCGCCCGTGGCACCCGTGATGGCCACCACGATACGGCGCGGCCGCGCAAGTTGGCTATCAGGCATCGATCAGGGATTTCAGTTCGCCCGATTCAAACATTTCATTCATGATATCGGAACCACCGATGAACTCGCCTTTGACATACAGCTGTGGAATGGTCGGCCAGTTCGAGTAATCCTTGATGCCCTGGCGCACTTCCGGGTCATCCAGCACGTTGACGGTGGCGATGTTTTCCACGCCGCACGCTTTCAGGATCTGGATGGCGCGGCCGGAAAAGCCGCACTGCGGGAACTGGGCGGTGCCCTTCATGAACAGCACGACCGGCGTGTTCGTCACGGTTTCTTTGATCCAGGTTTGTACGTCGCTCATAGCTGCCTCTGATGGATAAATAAATAGATGCCGTCATTTTATAAGAAAACGACGGCACGGGTATGCGCTCAAGTCATAAATCGGGGAAGTCAGCCACGTTGATGCTCGTTGCTACTGATAACTGCCTGCCCAGACAAACCGATTGTGCCGCGCCCACGTATTTGCCCCAGGCAAGGATGGGCACATAGCCGTGTTTGGCATAAAACGCCACGGCACGGCTATTTGCCACGCGGGTGGACAGGTGCACGGCCTGGTAGCCATGCTGGCGCGCCTGCGCCTCCACATGGGCCAGCAGCGCCGCGCCCACGCCAGCGTGGCCCGGACGCGCATACATACGCTTGAGTTCTGCCGTGGGACTGTCCGGCTCGCCCAGCGGCCGCAGGGCGGCACAACCCAGCAGGTTTCCAGCACCGTCGCGGGCCACGTAAAAGCCGCCGCGCGTCGTTGCCGCCTCGACATCGAAGGAGGAACGGCCGCTGTCGCCATTGATGCGCAGCAGCACGTCCGACAATTCGTCGAGCAGCAACTGCGCCCCGGCAGTGGCGGCGTCCACCGCCAGGATGACAAGGTCATGCCTGGCGGCCATCTGCTTAACCGCGCAGCTTGGCGAACGCGGCGGCCATGCTGCCGGCGGGCTCAGGGGCGTTGCGCGACTGCGACTGGTGCTGCGCCATGCTGCGGCGGTCGTTGCGGTCGCCCTTTTGCTCCGGCTTGCTGCCCGCCTGCGGCGCGCTGTCCGTCAGGCGCATGGTCAGCGCGATGCGCTTGCGCTTTTCATCGACTTCCAGCACTTTCACGCGCACGACTTGCCCAGCCTTGACCACCGTGTGCGGGTCCTTGACGAAGGTGCTGGACAGGGCCGAGATGTGCACGAGGCCATCCTGGTGCACACCGATGTCGACGAAGGCGCCAAAGGCGGCCACGTTGGTGACCACGCCCTCGAGGATCATGTCCGGGCGCAAGTCGCGGATTTCTTCCACGCCTTCCTTGAAGGTGGCGGTGGTAAATTCAGGACGCGGGTCGCGGCCCGGTTTTTCCAGTTCCTTCAAAATATCGGTAATAGTCGGCACGCCAAACGTGTCATCCGCATACTTTGCGGGGCTGAGGGTTTTCAGCAGGGCCGTTTCGCCGATGACGGCCTTGATATCCTTCTTGATGTCGGCCAGGATCTTTTCCACCAGCGGGTACGATTCCGGGTGGACGGCCGAGGCATCCAGCGGGTTTTCGCCACCCATTACACGCAAGAAGCCCGCTGCCTGTTCGAACGTTTTATCGCCCAGGCGCGGCACGGCTTTCAAGGCCGCGCGCGAAGTGAACGCGCCCTTCATGTCGCGGTAGCTGACGATGCTTTGCGCCACGCTGGCCGACAGGCCGGAGACGCGCGCCAGCAGGGGCGCCGAGGCCGTGTTCACATCGACGCCCACGGCGTTCACGCAATCTTCCACTACGGCATCGAGCGAGCGGGCCAGCTGGCTTTGGCTCACATCATGCTGGTACTGGCCCACGCCGATCGATTTCGGGTCAATCTTGACCAGTTCGGCCAGCGGGTCTTGCAGGCGGCGCGCAATCGACACGGCACCGCGCAGGGACACATCCATGTCCGGCAACTCTTTCGAGGCGAATTCGGACGCCGAATACACGGACGCGCCCGCTTCCGAGACGACGATCTTCGTCATCTTCGCTTCCGGGTGTTGCTTGATCAGGTCTTGCGCCAGCTTGTCCGTCTCGCGCGAAGCGGTGCCGTTGCCAATGGAAATGAGCGACACATTGTGCTTGGCGGCCAGGCGGCCCAGGGTGTGCAGCGAGCCATCCCAATCGTTTTTCGGCTGGTGCGGGTAGATCACGGCCGTGTCGACGACTTTACCGGTGGCATCGACCACCGCCACTTTCACGCCCGTGCGCAAGCCTGGGTCGAGGCCCATGGTGGCACGCTGGCCGGCCGGTGCGGCCAGCAGCAGCGCCTTCAAATTGGTGGCAAAGACGTTGATGGCATCGAGTTCCGAGCGTTCGCGCAGCGCGCCCATCAGTTCCGTTTCCAGGTGCATAAAGCTTTTCACGCGCCACGTCCAGCGCGCCGTGTCGGCCAGCCATTTGTCGGCCGGGCGGCCCAGGTTCTTGATGCCGAAGCGGGCGGCGATGCGGCCTTCGCACGGATTATGCGGCGCATCCCATTTCGGTTTTTCCGCTTCCGTATCCAGGCGCAGGGTGACGTCGAGGATGCCTTCGCGGCGGCCGCGCAACAGGGCCAGCGCGCGGTGCGAGGGAACGGTGGAAATGGTTTCCGAGTAATCGAAATAATCGGCGAATTTTTCGCCTTCCTCCTGCTTGCCTTCCACCACTTTCGATTCGACAATGCCGTGTTCCTGCACGTATTCGCGCAAGGTTTGCAGCAAGGTCGCGTCTTCGGCGAAACGCTCCATCAGAATCTGGCGCGCGCCGTCGAGGGCCGCCTTGGTGTCGGCCACGCCCGGATTATTCCCGTCGGCACTGGTAAACGCGTCGCGCAAGAACTTGCCCGCTTCCATTTCCGGCGTCAGTTCCGGATTCTCCAGCAAGCCGTCGGCCAGCGGCATCAGGCCCGCCTCGATGGCGATCTGCGCCTTCGTGCGGCGCTTTTGCTTGTACGGCAGATACAAATCTTCCAGGCGCGTCTTGTCTTCCGCGTGCATGACGGCATCGAGCAGCTCGGGCGTCATCTTGTTCTGTTCCGTGATCGAGGCCACGATGGCGGCGCGCCGCTCTTCCAGTTCGCGCAGGTAGCGCAAGCGCTCTTCGAGCAGACGCAGCTGGATATCGTCCAGGCCGCCGGTCGCTTCCTTGCGGTAACGGGCGATGAAGGGCACGGTGGCGCCTTCGTCGAGCAGTTCGATGGCGGCGGCAACCTGCACCGGTTTGGCGGCAAGTTCAAGGGCAAGGCGTTGTTCGATAGTGGGCAGCATGGTTATTTCCAGAGCGATCAAGCCTGGAATGATACGCAATCGGCGCGATTGCGCAATCTTGACAGCGCAAATGGACTGTGCGTTGACAACCGCGTCAACGGGGCGGCAGCAGGGGGCTGGCGGGCGGCGGCGGTGCCGGCCTCTGCGGCGTGACGGATTTGCCAAAGGCATTGCCCATGCGGTGTTCGAGGGCGGCGCGGTTGTACAGGCCCAACTGGTTCGACGGACGCTGCACGGTCGCTTCCGCGCCGGACAGGGTGGGCGGCGGCCGGTTCACAGTATTGCTGCTAGGTAATAATTTTTCGTTCAAGCAAGATATCGATTGCGCGCGCTTGCCATTCACTTCCACCTCCACGCAGCCCCTCTCGGGCGCGGCGGCCTTGACGACGACGGTGTGCTCGTCCGCCTGCGCGGGCAGGGTGGCACAGGCAAACAGCAACAGCAATAACAGGCGCGCCATGACGGCTCCCGGAGCGGTGGGAAACGCTCAGCATAGCAAAGTCATATGTCGCAGTGATGACACGCAAGCCCGGTCGCTTTGTGACCTATGTCATGCAGTTGTCATTTTATGAAGCTACCATCTTGCCATTCTGCTTGAAATATTGCAGTCAAGACACTTCATGAGCAGGCTCTCGTTGATTTCCCTGGAAAATGACACTAACCCACCGCCACGCCGCAACGGGCAATGCCCTGTCCGCCTGCTTGCTGATGACATTGATGACATTGATGACATTCGTGCGGCCGGCTGCCAGTGCGGACGGTGCTGATGCCGCCGCGCACACCACCTTGCGCTTCGACTTGCCCACCCAGCCGCTCGATGCGGCGCTGGTGGCGTTTGGCGAAGTGACCGGGTATTCCGTGCTGGTCAGCAGCCAGCTGGCGGCGGGGCGCGTGGCCTCGCCCGTGCGCGGCGACTACACGCCGGCCGAGGCGTTGCAGCGCTTGCTGGCGGGCACGCAGCTGGGCGTGCGCTTCAGCGGCAGCAATGCCTTTACCTTGCTGGCGCTGGCCGACGCGCCCGTGGCACCGGCGCCCGTGCCGGCCGAAGTTACCCCCGCCACCGCACCATTGCAAGGTTATGCTGCCATCCTGCAGCGCTCGCTCACGCGCACCCTGTGCCGTTTGCATCCGGATGCCTTCGGCCGCTACCGCCTGGCCTTCCAGCTGTGGCTCGATGAACGGGGCAAGGTGCGCGCCGTACACGTACTCGAAGGGAGCGGCGTGGCGCAGCGCGACCGCGCCGTGCTGCAGCGCTTGCGCAGCCTGCTGATGGATGGCGCGCCACCGGCGGGCTTGCCGCAGCCGCTGACGATCCTGTTGACGCCGCGGCCCGATCCGGACGCCGATTGCGCACCCTACCTCGTGTCCGGGGCGTCCTGAGCATGTCGGATTTGCTGAAAGCCACCTTGCGCAAGCTGTTCCTCGAACGCTACGGACAGTTTCGCCGTCACCTGCAGCGCCGCCTTGGCTCGGAAGACCTGGCCAATGATGCGCTGCATGAAACATATTTGCGGGTGGAACGGATGAACGCGCCCGAGGCGATCAGCTACCCGTCCGCGTATCTGATGCGCATCGCCATCAATATTGCGGAAGATCAACGCCGCAACAATGCACGCCTGCTCAGCCTGCCCGATATCGACGATTTGTACGAGATGGCCGATGAATTGGCCGACCCGGCCCGCACCTTCAGCGCGCGCGCCGAACTGGAAGAACTGGAACGGGCCTTGCAGGAGTTGCCGAAACGCCGGCGCGCCATCGTCATCGCCGCCCGCGTCGACCAGTTGCCGCACCGCGACATCGCCGAGCGCTTCGGCATTTCCGCCCGCACGGTGGAGAAGGAATTGCGCGCCGGCCTCGAACATTGCTGCGAACGCATGGGACGCGATTTCATCCAGCGCTTCGGTCCCGGCGCGGGAAAAACGTCTAAACATCATGATTGAACAAGCGGAAGACGACATGAGTGTCATCCAGCAGGAAGCGCAGGCGTGGGTCGTGCGCCTGGCCTCGGGCCAGGTCAGCGAGCGCGATGCGCAAGTATTTCGCCACTGGTGTGCGCGCAGCCGCAGGCATGCCAACGCGTTTGCCGAGGCGCGTGCCGTATGGGGTGCCATGGCGCCCGCTGCGCGCGCCGTCAAGCGGGCGCAGCAGCCAGTGAACATGGCGCGGCGCGCCTGGCTGGGTGGCGCCGTTGCCGCCTCGCTGGGCTTGCTGGTGCTGCGCCCGCCCACGGACCTGTGGCCGGCCGTGGCGGGCCTGGGCGCCGACTACGCCACGGGCACGGGCGAGCAGCGCGAAGTGGCGCTCGATGGCGGCGTGCTGGTGCAGATGAATACGCAGACGCGCCTCGATGCGGCGCCCGTGCAGGACGGCGCCGCAGCGCTGGTGCTGCTGGCGGGCGAAGCGGAATTCCAGGCCGGCCTGCGCGGCGCGGCGCGCGTGCGCGTGCAGGCGGGCGACGGCACGGTGTCGGCTGGCAGCGCGCGCTTCAATATTCGGCTATTCGGCCGGGAAGTGTGCGTGACCTGCCTGGCGGGCCGCTTGCGCGTGGCGCAGGCCGGCAACGACGCGGAACTGGCGGCGGGCCAGCAGCTGCGCTACCGGCCCGAGCATTTCGGCATCGCCCGCGCGGTGGCGAGGGGCGACGTCAGCGCCTGGCGCCAGCGCCTGCTGGTGTTCAAGCAAAGTACGCTGGCCGAGGTGGTGGACGAGGTGAACCGCTACCGTCCCGGCAAGCTGATCCTCAATGGCGACACGTTGAAACATACGCGTGTGCAAGCCAGCTTTTCGCTCGACCGCCTCGATGACGTGATCGCCCTGATCCAGGATGCGTATGGCGCGCGCGTGACGCGGCTGCCGGGCGGCATCGTCCTGTTTGGTTGAGCCCCGCCTTGGCGCGCCAAGGCTGCGCGCCAAGGCGGGGCGCCAATTATGACATTTTCATGACCTTTTGCAGTCCCGGACCTTATTCCCTGTCAATGCTGCTGGAAGCCGCGAATCAGTGCCTGCCGCCCGCCCCGTGCGTGCCGCGCGCCGCCTCGCGATATCGGTCAGCAACGGAACATGAAAAGGGAATGTCGCCATGCAGCGAAGCAAGTCGGTCACGAAACACGCATCCTCCTCCGCCATGGCGGGCAACCGGACCGGGCGCCCGGTGCGATTGAAGCCGCTGGCGCTGGCCATCGCCATGCTGCTGCAGGCGGGCGGCGCGCAGGCGCAGCAGCCGTTCAGCGGCGCCTGGTTCGCCGGCAAGGGCGCGCAGCAGGGCACGGCTGCGGCCACGGGACGCTTGCCGAATGGCCAGCCGGCAACATCGCTGAACAATCCTTTGCTGCAGCAGCAGAAGGCCGAAGGCAAGCTGCAGCAATCGCTGAACAATCTCTTGCTGGCCGCGCGCGGCATCGCCGCCGAGCAGGCGGTGCAGGCGGCCGCGCGCGAGGCGGCGCTGGCGGCGGGCGGCAGCCCCAACGGCCTGGTCAAGGGCGGCTTGCAGGTCGACAGCAACAGCCTGACGGCCGGCTGGCTCAATGCCCAGGGGCCCGTGCAGACCCAGGCCGACGGCAAGACCGTCGTCAAGGTTGTGCAGACGGATGACAAGGCGATCCTGAACTGGGAAAGCTTTAACGTCGGCAAGAACACCACCTTGCAATTCGACCAGAAATCGAACTGGTCCGTGTTGAACCGCGTGAATGATCCGCTGGCGCGCCCCAGCCAGATCCAGGGCCAGATCAAGGCCGACGGCACGGTGATGATCGTCAACCGCAACGGCATCGTGTTTACGGGCAGCAGCCAGGTCGATACGCGCAATCTGGCGGCGGCCGCCATGGGCATGAGCGACAGCCAGTTCAAGAGCGGCCTGTACGGCAAGGCGCAGGGCACGGGCGCCGTGCCGACCTTCGCGAATGACTTGCTGTTGGGCCAGAATACCTACACGCATGGCAAGGCCCAGGCCGACGTCGTCGTGACTGCCGGCGCGCGCATCGACACGCGCAAGCCGCAGACGGTGACGGAAGGCGGCGGCTATGTGCTGCTGGCCGGCCGCAACGTTGAAAACGCGGGCGCCATCACCACGCCAAATGGCCAGACGACTCTGGCTGCAGGCGACGCCATCGTCGTGCGCCAGGGCATGGGCACGGACAAGAACCAGTATTCGAGCACGCGCGGCAATGAAGTCGAGATGCTGCGCGTGACCGGTAGCAGCGCCGGCAGCGTTGTCAACAACGGCGTGATCCAGGCGGCGACGGGCGACATCACGCTCAGCGGCAATAGCCTGCGCCAGGATGGCGTGCTGCTGTCGAGCACGACCGTCAATGGCCGCGGCACCATCCACCTGGCGGCGGCCGGCGAGAACGCCGGCGTCACCCTGGCGCGCGGCAGCGTCAGCGCCATCCTCATCGATAACAACGGCGCCACGGCGCTGGATGTGCAGCGCGATACCTTGCTGAAAGACACGGGCAAGGGCACCGAAGGCATCGGGGACCGGCGCGACCAGTCGCTGGTGCGCATCGTCTCCGCCGGCAACGTCGAGCTCGAAGGCGACTCGCTGACCCTGGCCACGGGCGGCCAGGTGCTGGTCGATGCGGCCCGCCGCAGCCACGTGGCGCGCGGCGCCGCCATCGACGTTTCCGGCGCCGTCGGCGTGAAGGTCGACATGAGCAGCAACAATGTGCTGATCAACGTGCAGGGCAACGAGCAGCGCGACGCGCCCGGCAGCCGGGACGCGAAATACCTGAACAACAGCGACGTGTGGGTCGACCGCCGCGACCTGGTGCTGGTGCCGGCCGGCACGAATGGCTACGCCACGGACCGCTGGTACACGGCAGGCGGCTTGCTGGAAGTGAGCGGCTACCTGAACACCAGCGGCCACGGCATCGGCGAATGGGCGGCCCAGGGTGGCACCGTGGCCTTTGGCGGTGGTGAAGTGGTGACGCAGGCCGGTTCGCGCATCAACATCGCCGGCGGTTCGCTGGACGTGCAGACGGGCATGGTCAGGCAGACGTGGCTGAAGGGCGCCGATGGCGCGATGGTCAAGCTGAGCACAGCGCCCGGCGACAATCTGTACACGGGCCTGTATCGCGGCTACGAAAGCACGCATGCGCGCTGGGGCGCGAACACGACGGAGACGTACGCGAATGCCTTGATCGGCCCGCGCGAGCGCCTGGAAAACGGCTATACGGTGGGCCGCGATGCGGGCCGCCTGATCGTTTCCACGGGCGCCGCCGTGCTGGAAGGCGATATCGATACCTCCGTATTCCAGGGCGAGCGCCAGCAGCGCAAGCGCGATGACGGCATGGAGAGCTACAAGCAGGCGCAGACGGCGGCGGCGCGTGCCGGTCAACTGATCGTGGGCAAAATGACGCCCGTCTTTGATACCAGGACGGGCCAGCTGCGCGACAGCCCGCAAGCCGTGCTGGAGAACGTGCAAATCGGCAAGGTGGCCGGCATCGCCGATGGCCAACTGCTGGGCGACGCCTTGCCGGCCGCGCGCAGCAAAGCCTTGCAACTCGACGCGGACTGGCTCAACGGACTGGAACTGGGCGCACTGAATATCTACGCTTACGACAAGCTCGACGTGAATGCCGACGTGCGTGTGGCCGATGGCGGCGACATCGCCCTGCACGCCAACGATGTGGCGATCAAGGCCAATGTGAGTGCGCGCAGCGGCAGCATCGCCGCCGGCAATATGGTGTCGCGCTATCTGGCCAACACGGGCGCCGTGTGGCTCGATGCGCCCGTGTCGCCGGAAGGGCGTCCCACGGGCCCGGCCGGCGTGCGTGTGGCGCCCGGTGTGCGTCTCGATGCGCGTGGCCTGTGGAGCAACCTGGAACTGGACCCGGGTGCCAGCGCCGGCTTGCCGTATATGAATGGCGGCAAGGTCACCCTGAAGAGCTCCGGCGGCATCGAACTGGCTGGTGGCAGCGTCATCGACGTCTCGTCCGGCGCCGCCCTGATGAGCAATGGCAGCCTGCAGGGAGGACGCGGTGGCGACATTACCCTGGCGGTCGACTTGCCGCGTGAAAAAGCCTCTACCGGCGCCTTGCTCAAGCTCGACGGCGAGTTGCGTGGCCATGGCGTGAAGGGCGGCGGGCGGCTGGTGATCGATAGCGGCACGGCTGTCAGCATCGGTGGCAAGCTGCTCGAAGGCGACGTGCTGCCAGCGGGCAGCAGCGCCCCCGTCGGCCTGCGCCTGGTCGATGAATTCCTGATTGCCAAGGGCGAGAAGATCCCCTTTGATTTCGCGCTCAGCACCAGCCTGATCAAGCCGGGCCAGACCCTGGCCAAGCCCGTGACGGTCGACGTGTCGGCGACGAAGCCGCTGGTGCTGGGGGCCGACTTGCTGGTGCCGCCGGGCGCGAACGTCGTTATCAACGGTACGACGTATGTCTGGGGCGGCTCCATCGCTCCCGCCGGCAGCGTGTTGACGGCCCTCAACGGTCTCACTACGGGATTCGTGGTCTCGGCGGCGGCCTTTCCGAACGGCTTGCCCATCCAGCCGATGACGACGCAGTATGCGGCCGGCAGCATCGCGGCCGACAACCTGCGCACGCCGCGCGGCGTGCTGCTGCCGACTGGCATCATGCTGGGACGCGACGTTGCCGTGCAGCCCATGCTGGCGCTGGGTGCCAGCCTGTTCCAGAGCGGCTTTGCCGATTATGCAGTCACGGGCCGCGACGGCGTGGTGGTGGTCAAGGATGCGCAGATCGATGTGCGGATGCCCGTGCTGCGCTTCAATCCCGCCACCGGCCACACGGTAGCGGGCGGCACTGATCCTGGCGCCGCGCTGGAAGTGTGGATGCCGCAGCTGAACCAGGAAGATGCGCGCAAGGGCCGCCTGACGCAGCGCGCCGGCGCCGACCTGACGCTGACGGCCGGCAGTCCGAACGTGAAGGGCGCCCTGGCGGTGGCGCAAGGCGCCGTCGTCACGGTCGATCCGGGCCGTCAGATCAGCCTGACGGGCAATGACCAGATAAGCATCGATGGCCGGCTCGATGCCTGGGGCGGCAAGATCGCCATCCTGCCGGGCACGTTTGGCACTGGCAGAGATGCCGATGTGCCGAACGGCAAGGGGCAAGCCACCTCGATCTGGATCGGCGAACACGCCGTGCTCGATGTCGCCGGTCGCGCCACTGTGGCCACCGACATGCGGGGCGGGCGCTATGGCCGTGCCGACAAGGGCGGCAGCATCGAAATCGGTGCGCGCTACAAGGCCGACGCTGCCAGCGTCGACGCGGCCGATGCCTTTGTCGTGGTGCGCCCGGGCGCACTGCTCGACGCCAGCGGCGCGCAAGCCACGCTGGACTTGCCGAACCAGGGCGCTGTCAACGTGGCCGGCAACGGCGGCTTGATTGCGCTCAGTTCCTACAACGGCATCTTTGCCGATGGCACTCTGCGTGCGGCGGCCGGTGGCGCTGGCGCGGCCGGCGGTACGCTGGCGATGGCGCTGGACACGCCCAACTATGGCCAGGTGAACCGCCTGACGCTGCAAGGCGCCAGTGTCGACAATGTGGTGCGGGTGCCGCGCGAATTCGTGCTGGCCCAGGTGCAGGGCGACAGCGTCTTGCCGGCCGACCTGCGCGCCGGCCAGCAGGATGAGGCCTTGCGCTACGGCACTGCGCGCCTGGGGGCCGACCGCGTGCAGGCCGGCGGCTTCGATAACCTGGCCATGCATGTCAACGGCATGCTCAGCGTGGATGGCGACGTCAAGCTGACGCTGGGCCAGAGCCTGCGCCTGAGCGCCAGTTCGCTGGGGCTGGCGGCACGGCCGCAGCCGGATGCGGACGGCCGGGACAAGTTGCAAAGCCTTGCCAGCCAGGTGCATTTGGCGGCGCCGTATGTGCGCCTGGGTACGGCCATGCGCGGACAGAAGGACGATTACATCGTGCCCAATGCCGTGAAAGGGTCGAAAAACTCGGGCAAGGGGCGCGGCTTGCTGGGCGTGCCGCTGGTGGCCGATGGCTCCCTGCTGCAGATCGATGCGGGCATGCTCGATCTCGCGGGCGAGGTCAACATGGGCACGCGCGGCACCATCGCGCAGAGCAGCGGCGCCGACCTGGTGGTCGAACGCGATGCCTTCGAGCAGCTGACCCTCAACAGCCGTGGCGACTTGCGCCTGTCGAACAACGCCGCCCTGTACCAGCCTGGCAACGCCACCCTGGCCGCCGCGCAGATTTATCCTGCCACGGGCGACAGCGGCATGGTCATGGTGGGCCAGAGCAGCCGGGTCGACGAGTACGGCAATGTGCGCGTCACGCTCGACCCCTTGCGCACGCTCAATATCGAGCGCAGCGGTGACGGCGCCACGCCGAACCAGCCCTATTCCGTGTTTGGCAGCCTGAACCTGATTGCTCCCACCATCAAGCAGCATGGCGTGCTGCGCGCGCCGCTGGGCCAGATCACCCTGGGCGCCGAAGGCTATGAAGCCAACACCGGCCATGTCAAGCTGTTGCCGGGCAGCCTGACGTCCGTCAGCGCCAAGGGCTTGACGATGCCGTATGGCGGCACGCTCGATGGCCTCAGCTATCTGTATGACGGCAACGACGTCGTGTTCAAGGGCGTGGGCAATGGCCCCGAGATCGCCTTGACGGGCGCCGCCGTCGACGTGCAAGCGGGCGCCGTGCTCGACCTGACGGGTGGGGGCACCCTGACGGGCGCGGCCTTCCTGGCCGGGCGCGGCGGCTCCACCGATGCGCGCCTCAATCCGCTGGTGCAGATGAAGCCGAACGGCGGCTTCACCCTGCCCGGCCTGAATACCAACCCCGTGTACGCCATCATTCCCGGCGTGCAGCCGGACGTGGCGCCTTTGACTCCCGAGCAAGGCGCGGGCAAGCCAGCCGTAGGGCGCCAGATCACGATAGCTGCGGGCGTGCCCGGCCTGGCGGCCGGCACCTACACCTTGCTGCCATCGAATTTCGCCCTGCTGCCGGGTGCCTTCCGCGTGGAATTGAATGGCCTGGCCGGCGCTGTCGAGGCGGGTAGCACGGTGGCCATGCGCAATGGTTCGTATGCCACGGCGGCGCAGACGGGGATCGTCGGCACGGCCATCCGCGACGCCGTGCCCGGCCAGGTCATCCTGACGCCGGCCGACGTGCTGCGCAGCTATTCGCAATACAATGAAACGGGCTATGCCGCCTTTGCCGTGGCGCAAGCCACGCGCGACGGCGTGCCGCGCGCCATGCTGGAGCGCGACGCCAAGGCCGTGCGGCTGCAGCTGATCGCCCCGTTCCTGCACAGCGTCGAGAATAACCACACGCCATTGATGATGGATGGCAGCGCCCTGTACACGCCGGCCGAGGGCGGCTTCGGCGGCTCACTGCTGCTGGGCACGGGTACCCATGTATCGACGCGCTACGAAGTGTTGGCCGACGGCACGGCGCCGCTGGCGGACTTCCAAGGCGTGTCCGTGCATGCCTCGCAGATCAACGCCTTCGGCGCCCAGCGTGTGGGCATAGGCGGCTTGCCACGCGTCAGCTACAACGATTTCCTTACGGGCAGCAACCAGCGCGCCAATATCGCCGCCATCAAGGAATCGGCGGGCGGCATCGTGCTGCGCGACGGCGCCGTGCTGAAGGCGGCCGAAGTGTTCCTGGTGACCACGAGACCCAACGACGGCATCTTCCTCGAGCAAGGATCGGGCATCAATACGCTGGGCCGCGGCAAGGCGGCCTGGGATTCGCGCGACGGCTATGTGTACCAGCCCATGGGTAGCGTGCTGGCCGTCTCGAACGGCTGGCTGGACCTGCTGCCGGCCGTGCGCACGCCGTCCGATTCGGATGGTCCCGGCATCATCGACATCGGCGCGTGCGCGAAGACGATAGTCGCCTGCGGCGGTACGACCTCGCTGTATTCGGAAGGCACTATCGCCGCCGTGACGGAGCGCGCCTTCACCCTGCGCGACAACGTGCGCTACGGCACGCGCAACCTGGTGCTGGCGATGGGGGCGATCAATATCGGCAGCGAAGCTGCGCTGGCCGACGCCCGCGCCCGCGGCGCTCTGCCGGACGGCCTGGCGCTGAACCAGGGCGTGCTCGACCGCCTGCTGCGCGGCGACACCAGCACGGGCGCGCCGGCGCTGGAAAGCTTGGGCTTGACGGCGCGCAACTCCTTCAACTTCTATGATTCTGCGCAGCTGTCGACTATCGATGCGGCCACGGGCAAGTCGTCGCTGTCGCGCCTGGTACTCAATACGCCCGCCATCTACGGTTATGGCGGCACGGACGCGCTGGCGCGCATCCATACCGACACCCTGGTGTGGCAGGGCGCGACGAATGCGCCCGGCGCCGTGGTTGCCAATGGCCCCGGTACGGGCAGCGGCCGCCTGCAGGTCGACGCCAAGCGCATCGAGTTCGGTTTCACGCCGGACAGCCGTCCCGACACCATCCATAACCTGGACCGTTTGATACTGGGCTTTGGCCAGGTGGCGCTCAATGCCAGCGAGCAAGTCACCGCCAACAACAAGGGCAGCCTGTCCATCTACCAGTCGCAGGGCGCGTGGGATACGGCCATCAACGGCTACCGCTACAGTGGTGGCAATGTGCTCATCAACACGCCGCTGCTGACGGGCGCGGCCGGCTCCGTCAACCGCATCACGGCGGGCGGCGAGCTGAAGGTGAGCGCGCCCGCAGGCGCAGGCGCCGCCACGCCGACGAATGCGGCGCTGGCCGGCGCCCTGGGCGCCGAAGTGGCGCTGAGCGGCAACAGCGTCAGCGTGGATACCTCGGTGGTCTTGCCGAGCGGAAAACTGACCCTGTCGGCCGAGCGCGATGTGTTGCTGGGCGACAAGGCCAAGCTGGACCTGGCAGGCCGCAAGATCGATTTCTACGACACCAGCAAGTACAGCTGGGGTGGCGACGTGATACTCGACAGCCGCGAAGGCGATGTGCGCCAGTCGGCCGCCTCCGTGATCGATGTGTCGGCCGTGAACAACCGCGCCGGCAAGCTGAGCGTGATCGCCACGGGCGACGCGGCCGGCACGGCCGACTTGCGCGGCACCTTGCTGGGCGGTGCCAGCGGCAGCTATGACGCGGGCGGCACCCAGGTAGCGTACGCGGCTGGCGGCGCGGAGATCCGCGCCCAGCATGTCGGCGACTTCGCCGGCCTGAACCAGCGCCTGAACACGGGCAAGGTATTCGGCAGCCGCAGCTTCCAGCTCAAGCAGGGCGATCTGGCCATCGGCGACGAGCTCAAGGCGCGCGAAGTGAGCGTGTCCGTCGACGGCGGCAGCTTGACGGTGAACGGCCGTATCGATGCCAGCGGCGAACAGGTGGGCAGCATCCGCCTGGCCGGCCGCGACGGCGTCACCATCAAGGCCGGCGCCGTACTCGACGCGCATGGCACGGTGTTGCGCACGGACAGCTACGGCCAGGTGATCGAGGCGCCGAACCGCGCCGTGATCGAACTGGCCTCGCCTGGCGGACGCCTGACCCTGGAAGGCGGCGCACGTTTCGACCTGCGCAGCGGAGACAAGGGCGGCAACTATGGCAGCATCGACCTGAACGCGCGCCGCCTGGGCGGCGCCACGGGCGACGATATCGACATCGATGCGGCTGGCACACTGAACATCGCCGGCGCGCGCAACATCAACGTCAACGCCTTCTGGCAATACAAGGATGCGCTCGCCGGTACGGGCAAGGATGCGGATGGCCGCAGCTATCAGGGCATCAACCAGGCTTACCTGGACGAAAAACATGGGGACAGCCAGGATTTCATGGCCCACGCGCTGGCCAACGGTAACTTGATGAACAGCAAACTGCGCGGCTTGCGCGGCGATGCAAACGCCTTCCATTTGCGCCCCGGTGTCGAGATCGTCAGCGCCACGCCGGGCGGCGACCTGCACGTCGATGGCGACATCGACCTGTCCGGCCACCGCTACGACGGCGTCAATCCCCTGGCGCGCCTGAGCAGCGTGTACGGCTCGGGCGAGGCGGGCGCACTGGTGCTGCGCGCCGGTGGCAAGCTCAGCGTCTTCGGCAGTATCACGGATGGCTTCGATACCCGCACCCTGCCCATCACGTCGGACGACAAGGGCTGGCAACTGGTGAAGGGCCGCTTGCCGTGGGGCGGCGAGGTCGTCGTGCCGCAAGCGGGCCTGGTGACCCTGGCCGAAGACACGTATTTCAAATCGGGTACGAGCGTCAATTTCGCCGTGCCGATGAAAGCCATGCAGTTGCGTGGCGGTACCTTGCTGGCGGCGCGCGCCACCTTGACGGATGAGCTGAACCTGCCTGCCGGCAGCGTGCTGGGCGGCGCCGTGCGCAATGCCGACGGCAGCGTGCTGTATGCGGCCGGCACGGTCTTGCAAAAGGCGCTGACTTTATCCACAGGCATGCAGCTCGATCCCGGCCTGCGCCTGCCCGGCGCGGCCAAGGTGGCGGCCATGCTGTGGCCGGCGAATGTCGCCTTGCCCTTCCCGGAAGGCAAGCCCACGGATACGGGCGATAGTGTCAATCTCGTCAACGGCGTGGTGCTGGCCTCGGCGCTGGCGCTGGACAAGGGCAGCGTGCTGCCCGCCGGCACGCTTGTCAAGCTGCCTGGCGACGCGACCATGGTCTCGCTGCGCGCCGGCGACGGCACGGGCAGCCAGGGCCGCAACCTGGCGCTGGCACCCATGCTGGCCCAGGGGTCGCAAGCGTGGTCGCTGCGCCTGGTGGGCGGCGCCGATACGGCCGCCGCCGATACGCGCGCGCTGCGGCCGCATGCGAAGGATGCCCATCTGATGCTGGCCGATACACATTACGGCATGGGCGAGAGGACATCGATCAAGCCGGGCACGGGCTTGCCGGGCACCTATATCTTCAACGAAGAGGCCATCAGCCAGGGCTATCCGGAAGGCGAGGTCGATATTGTGGCTTGGTTTGGTAGCGAAGAGCTCTTGCTGCTGTATGGCGCGGACCTGGTGACCAAGGTGGCCGATGGTACGCCGCCCGAGTATGTGACCAACGTGGAGCCGGCGCGCCAGCCCCTGTTCAGCGTGCTGCGCACGGGCACGGGCGACCTCGACCTGCTGGCCGCCGGCGACTTCGACATGCGTACACTGTATGGCGTCTACACGGCGGGCACGCAGTCGGCCTCGCCGCTGGTCGGTGGCAAGGATCTGTTCAACCTGCCGCGCGGCCTGAGCGCCAAGGGCAAGTTGCTCGGCGCCCTGGGCGACCCGTTGACGCGCTTCGTCGATGGCGGCAGCGAGAACCTGTACCGCGCCTGGTATCCCGAGCACGGCGGCAATTTGCTGCTGCGCGCTCAGGGCGACGTCAAGGGCGATACCGTGGGCACCGCCCTCGGCCGGCGCGAGGATGCCATCGGCACTCTGAACGCGCAGCAGGATACGAGCGATATCGGCACCTGGCTGTGGCGCCAGGGCAGTGGCAGCACGGGGGCGGGTGTGCCCACGGCATGGTGGATCAACTTCGGCACCTATGTCGCGCGCCCCGAAGGCGGCGACCTGTTTGCCGGCCAGCCGATCGTGTCGGGCTTTACGGGCATCGGCACCCTGGGCGGCGGCAATGTGCTGCTGCAGGCGGGTGGCGACGCCGGCATGCTGACCTCGCGCGCCGATCCGGGCGGCGCATACACGCCGCGCAGCCAGGGCTTGAACGTGGCCGTGGGTAGCACGGGCAGGGTAACGCCGGACGGCAAGCTGCTGCTGACGGGCGGCGGTGACCTCGACATCCGCATCGGCGGCGGCCTCAATCCGGTCGCCGAAGTGCGCAGTTTCGATGCCAACAGCGATTTCCCGAATGCCGATACGCGCTTCGAGCGCCAGTATCCCACGCTCAACAGCACCCTCACCAATCTGCGCGGCGCGCTGCGCATGGAAGCGGGTGCCGTGGGTGGCGTCGAGCTGCGTTTCGACCGCGCCGATCCCAAGGAATCGCGGCCGTATGAAACCTATGTGGCGGGCACGGCGATTGCCAGCGGCGGGCCTATCCTGGTGCCAGGCGACAGCGGCGTGCGCATCGATGCGCGTGGCGACCTGGTGCTGGGCGGCACGGCCGATGCGGGCCGCGTGAAGCAGCTGTCCAATGGCTCGCCATTCAATTACCAGGGCGTGGAGCGCAAGGGCGAGGGCTGGAGCTGGTTCTCGCTGTGGACGCCGGCCACGGCCATCGACCTGTTCAGCGCCGGCGGCAATCTGACGCCGACGTCCGCCTGGATCCAATCGGTGACGGGCGACAACCACGCGCCATCGGACGGGCGTTATGTCATGCCATCCGTGCTGCGCGCCGTGGCCGCCAGCGGCAGCTTGTACTACGGCAACGCCAGCCTGGGCAGGCTGGGCGAGGTCGGCAAGGTTGATATGCCGCAGAACGGCGTGATCCTGGCGCCGTCGCCGGTGGCGCCGCAATTTGTCAGGACTGGCACGGGGCAGCTGGAAATGCTGGCCGCCGACTCCATCCATGCGGCCGGCTATCCGATCACGCCATCGGGCGCCGATCCGCGCCTGTTGCCGAACCCGTTCAACCCTGGCTTCGTCGGCGCGCTCGATGCGGTCTGGTTCGGCCTGTTGCCACTGCATAACGTCAATGCGAATGCGCTGGCGCCTTCGCCACTGTTCTCTTTTGGTTCGAATCCCAACGGCGCCGGCGATTTTCAACAGACCTATCCGCTGTTCAGCATGACGGCGCCGACGGTGTCGGAGTATGTGCCGCTGGGCCAGGTGCCCGCGCATTTCTATGCCAACAGCGGCGACATCGTTGGCCTGCGCACGGGCGGCATCGTGTACCGGGCGACACTGAGGGGCGAAACTGGCCCGCAGGGCGTGTGGTACGAGGGCGGCGGCGCCGTTGCCGTGCGCGCCGGACGCGACATCGTCAATTCCGGCACGCCGCTCGGTAGCGTCGAGGGCGTGCCGGAAGGCGCGGCGGGATGGACCAGCAAGGGCTTCGTCGGCCGGCCCGACTACCCGGACAAGCCGGTCATTACTGGCGGCTCGTCCGCGCGCGGCAACCTGTTCGTGCACCGCAATGCCGCCGACGTTTCCGTCGTCAGCGCCGGACGCGATATCCGCTACAGTACCTTCTATGTGGCGGGACCGGGCCAGCTGAACGTGAGCGCCGGGCGTGACCTGTACATGGCCGACAAGGCGGAATTGCGCAGCCTCGGTTCCATCGTCAGCACCGGCCCCGGCGAACGCGGCAACGGTGCCGGCATCAGCGTGGCCGCCGGCGTGGGCCGCAATGGTCCCGACTATGCGGCCTTCGCCGCGCGCTACCTGGACCCGGCCAAGCTGGCCGACCCAGGCCGGCCGCTGGCCGACCAGGCCGGCAGCGCCGTGTATGCCTACGGCGGCAAGCTGACCCTGGCCGACTGGCTGCGCGGGCAGTTCGGCTACACAGGCGACGAAGCGGGGGCGTCCGCCTTCCTCGGTACGAAGCAGGCTGAACTGGAAAAGGCCGGCCAGCAGACGGGCGGCGTGCGGCGCGACCTGACGCGCGAATATGCGTTGGTGAGCCAGCTGCACCTGGTGAACTGGCTGACGACGCGCTTTGGCGGCGACAGCGGCCTGGGCATCCGCTATGACCCGGCCACCGATGCGCGCAGCTTCTTTGCCGCCTTGCCGAAGGAACAGCAGCAGGTGTACCTGAGCAATGTCTACTTTGCCGAGCTGAAGGCGGCCGGGCGCGAATACAACGATCCCGACGGCATGCGCCGCGGCAGCTACCTGCGCGGCCGGGAAGCCATCGCCACCCTGTTCCCATCGCAGGACAAGGCGGGCAAGAAGATAGCCTACCAGGGCGACCTGACGATGTTCAGCAGCGCGCTGTACACGGTCGATGACTACGGGGGAATTTACACCAAGCGGCCGCTGGCTGGCGTGCGCTACCTGAGCCCGCAGGAGTGGGCCGAGGCGGGGCGTCCATCGATGGACGTGCCGCACGTGATCGTCAACGATGCCGGCATCCACACGGATTTCGGCGGCGATATCGGCATCACGGTGCCGGGCGGGCGCGCGCTGATCGGCGTCGATGGCGGCTATGCGCCGGGCGAAGGCTCGGGCGTGTTGACGCAGGGGGCGGGCGAGATCCAGATGTATGCGAAAGACAGCATCCTGCTAGGCCAGAGCCGCATTTTCACCACCTTCGGCGGCAACATCCTGGCCTGGTCGGCCACGGGCGACATCAATGCGGGCCGCGGCACCAAGTCCACCGTCGTCTACACGCCGCAGCGCCGGGTGTACGACAGCATCGGCCTGGTCAGCCTGTCGCCCAGCACGCCGAGCACGGGCGCCGGCATCGCCACCCTGAACCCGATCCCGGAGGTGCCGCCCGGCGACATCGACCTGATCGCCCCGCTGGGCAGCATCGACGCGGGCGAGGCGGGCATCCGCGTCTCGGGCAACGTCAACCTGGCGGCCTTGCAGGTGGTGAATGCGGCAAACATCCAGGTGCAGGGCAAGTCGGCGGGCATGCCGGTCATCGCCGCAGTGAACGTGGGTGCGCTCAGCAATGCCAGCGCGGCCGCGACACAGGCCGTGGGCGCGGCGCAGGACGTGCTGCAGCGTGAACGGGCCGCCACGCGCCAGGCGCTGCCGTCGCTGTTCACGGTGAAAGTGCTGGGCTTTGGCAACGAGCGGGCGGACGAGGGCAATGTCGGCAAGGTCCAGGGCGGCGAGCCGCAAGCGTCCAGCTACCAGCCGGCCGGCGTGGTGCAGGTGCTGGGGGCGGGGCCATTGACGGCGCCGCAGCTGCAGGCACTCACGCCGAACGAGCGGCGCGGCATGCAACCGTGAGTTTTATGAACATTTGATGACATTCGACAGTCGCCGCGCGCGGCGGCTGTCTAGGCATCAGTAGACAAGCTTCGGTGGACCACATCCGCAGTACAAAACGCCGGCCCAGCGCCGCAACACAGGGCAACCGTTTGATTTTAAGGTGAATGGAAGATGCGTGAGATGAAAAAACAGGGCAAGGGGGCAGCACCCGCGGCACCCGCGACCGCCTTGACGATGCTGTGCCTGGCCATGCTGGCGCTGCCCGGCATGAGCTGCGCTCAGGAAACAGTTGTCGCCGCGCCGGCCGCGCCGGAACGGCAAGTGACGATCGAGGAATACCTGGTGCGCGGCAATACCGTGCTCGATGCGCGTGCCATCGAAGAGGCGGTCACGCCCTTCCTGGGGCCGGGCCGCACCCTGAAGGACGTGGAAGGGGCGCGCGACGCCTTGGTCGCCGCCTACCAGGCGCGCGGTTACCAGTCCGTCTACGTGGATTTGCCCGAGCAGCAGGTGGAGCAGGGCGTGGTGGTGCTGCAGGTGAGCGAAACCAAGGTGGGTCGTTTGCGCGTGGTCGGTGCGCAATACAACTCGCCGCTCGACGTACGCCAGCAAGTGCCGGCACTGACGGAGGGCAAGGTGCCCGACTTTACGCAGGCGCAAGTGGAACTGACGGCCCTGAACCGCGGACCCAAGCGCCAGGTGATGCCGCTGGTCAAGCAGGGCAGCCTGCCCGGCACCATGGACGTGGACTTGAAAGTGGAAGACAGCAGCCCGTGGCGCGCCAGCGTGGGCTTGAACAACGATTACAGCGCCGATACGAAAAAGTTGCGCAGCAGCGTGTCGCTCGGTCACGACAACCTGTGGCAGCTCGGGCATAGCGCCACGATCAGCTTTTTCGGCACGCCGGGTGACCTGAATCAGACCCGCGTGTGGTCCGCCTCGTACGTGGCGCCCATCGGCACGCAGGGCTGGAGCGTGGAAGCGACCGGCTACCAGTCGAACAGCAACGTGGCCAGCACGGGCGGTACCAGCGTGCTGGGCAAGGGCCATGCGCTGGGCATGAAGCTCAACTACACGGTGCCCAACAGCGGCATCTGGTGGCACAGCTTTTCTGCCGGCATCGATTTCAAGGATAACCAGGAGGCGCTGCAATTGAATGGCGCCGGTTCCAGCATTCCCTTGAAATATGTACCGCTCAGCGTGGCCTACAACGGCTTTGCACAGACGGAGACGGCGACCTATGGCCTGGGTCTGTCGCTGGTGGCCGGCACGCGCGCCGCGTTCGGCTATGGCAGCGACAGCGCCGCCTACGACAACAAGCGCTACAAGGCCTCGCCCAGCTTCCTCGTGCTGAAGGGCGATGCCAACGTGACCACCACCCTGGGCAGCGGCGCGCAGCTGTACGGCAAGCTGGCGGGCCAGCTGGCCGATGCGGCGCTGGTGTCGGGCGAGCAGATGGCCGCCGGCGGCGCCAATTCCGTGCGCGGCTATCTGTCGGCCGAAGCGACGGGCGACTACGGTGTCTCGGGCACGGTCGAATGGCGCACGCCCCAGCTGACGTATTTCAGCCGCCTGGAAAACTGGCGTCTATATGCGTTTGCCGATGGCGCGCGTCTGCGCCTGCGCGATCCGATGGTGGAACAGAAAGACCTGTTCGGCCTGGCATCCGTGGGCGTGGGCAGCAGCTTCCAGTTCCTGCGCTACCTGAATGGCCGCATCGATTTTGCCTACCCGCTGCGCGATGGCCCACGCACGCACAAACACGTGCGCCGCATCAATTTCAACCTGTCGG
Source organism: Janthinobacterium pasteuri (assembly GCF_051380775.1). NCBI lineage: Bacteria > Pseudomonadati > Pseudomonadota > Betaproteobacteria > Burkholderiales > Oxalobacteraceae > Janthinobacterium > Janthinobacterium pasteuri. The sequence continues at coordinate 41,425 of NZ_JBNYXS010000006.1, forward strand.
CCAGCTACTGACGGGCCAGCTCACCAGCACTGTACTTTTTTAGACTTTTCTTCGGAGAATCACTGTCATGCAACGTTTTCTTTTTCTGCTCACGATCCTGGGCACGCTCGTTCCCGGCCTGGCGCATGCCTGGTGGCAGCCCGACTGGGCTTACCGCAAACCCGTCACCGTCGATGCCGGCCCGAAGGCCGGTGCCGTCGGCGGCGATCCCGGCCGCATTCCCGTGCTGCTGCGCTTGCATTCGGGTAATTTCAACTTTGAAGGCGTCAGCGACAACGGCGCCGACCTGCGCTTCGTGGCGGGCGACGACAAGACGGTGCTGAACCACCAGATCGAGCAATTCAATCCGCTGCTGGGCATCGCCCTGATCTGGGTCGACGTGCCGGCCCTGAGCGCCGGAACACCGCAAAAATTGTGGATGTACTACGGCAATCCGAAGGCACCCGCTTCCGGCAATGGCCAGCGCACCTTCGATCCCGACTACAGCCTGGTGTACCACTTCACCGAGCCTGGCGTTCCCTCGCGCGACAGCACCGCCTACGGCAACCATGCCCAGACGGCCGTGCCGGCGCTCGACGGTTCCGTCATCGGCGCCGGTGCCCGTCTGGGCACCACGCCATTGATGCTGCCCGCCTCGCCTTCGCTGGCGCTGGCCGCCGGTGCGCCATTTACATTCTCGGCCTGGGTGCGCCCGGACAGCCTGGGCGCGCGACAAGTGCTGTATGCACGCCGCGACGGCAGCAGTGAATTGCTGATCGGTATCGACCAGGGCGTGCCGTTCGTGCAGGTGAATGGTCAGCGCAGCAAGCCCGGCCAGCCGATCCAGGCCGCGCAATGGTCGCACCTGGCTGTCAAGGCCGATAAAGCCAATGTGGCCCTGTATGTGGGTGGCCGTCCGGCCGTGTCGCTGGCCACCGCCCTGCCAGCCTTCGCCACGGCCGCGTCGGTAGGCGCCGATGCGTCGCCGGCCGCCTCCGGCGCCGACACCCTGGCCAGCTTCACGGGCGCCATCGACGAGCTGCGCCTGTCGCGTACGGCCCGTCCCGATGCGCTGCTGCTGGCCGATGCCGTCTCGCAAGGTTCCGAATCGCGCCTGGCCGTGTTTGGCCCAGATGAACAGCAGGCCGGTAAAAGCCATTTCGGCTTCATCATCGCCGCCATGCCGCTCGACGCCTGGATCGTCGTCGGCTTGCTGGGCCTGATGATGGCCTTGTCGTGGATCATCATGATCGGCAAGGGCCGCAGCTATGGCGCCATCGCGCGCGCCAATGCGCAATTCATGCAGTCGTTCCACGAAGCGGCCGGCGCGCCGCTGGACCACCTGGCGCGCAACGGCAAGCTGAGCGCTTCCGTGAAGACGGATTCCTCGCTGTGGCGCCTGTATGACGTGGCCATCGACGAGATGCGCCGCCGCCATGACCGGGGCTACGACTTGAACGCCGTCTCGAACGCGACCATCGGCGCCATCCGCGCGGCCATGGATGGCGTGATGGTGCGCGAAAGCGAACGCATGTCGAAACGCATGATCTGGCTCTCGACCACCATCGAAGGCGCGCCATACGTGGGCCTGTTCGGTACCGTGATCGGCATCATGCTGGTGTTCGTCGTGGCCGCCATGGCGGGCGCCGTGGACATCAACTCGGTGGCGCCGGGCATGGCTGCTGCGCTGCTGTGTACGGCTGCTGGCCTGGGCGTGGCGATTCCCGCCCTGTTCGGCTACAACTGGCTGTCCTCGCGTTCGGACGCCATCGTCGCCGATATGGCTGTCTTCGTCGATGAATTTGCCACGCGTCTGGCTGAAGAGCAGGGCGACGGACGGCAGATGCGTCCCGTGCTGCAACAGGCGTGAGGGGCGCATAACCATGGCCACCTCCGCCAAGTTTACCCCCCGCAAGCGTAGCGGCGGCATCAACATCACGCCCTTCGTCGACGTGTTGCTGGTGGTGCTGGTGATCTTCATTCTGACCAGCAACGCCAGCATTCCCGGCATCAAGGTCGACCTGCCCAAGGCCAGCTCGGCCATGGCGCTGGAAAAACCGAAGACCAAGGCCATCACCATCGACAACGCGGGCCAGGTCTTCCTCGATGCCTATCCCGTCACCCTGCCCGAGCTGGAAGAGCGCTTGCGCACGGAAAAGGCCTTGACGCCCGACTTTCCCGTGATCGTGCGCGGCGATGCCGCCGTGCAATACGCGAAAGTGGTCGAAGTGCTCGACTTGCTGCGCCGCATCGACCTGAACCAGGTGGGCCTGGTGACCGGCAAGCCGGCATGAGGAGCGCAAGGTGAAGCGTGACGACATGATGAAGACGGCTGCCTCGGAACCATCGAACGCGGCGCAGTGGTGGCGTCGCTGGGGCGGCGTGGCCGGCGGCGCGCTGCTGGCCGGTGCGCTGGCCGCGCTGGTCTGGTATTTGCTGTCCGACACGGCGGCCACCAAGCGCGAAGTGGCGGCCCCGCCGATGCTGATGCTGCCACCGCCGCCACCGCCGCCGCCGGAACCGGAAAAACTGCCGGAACCGACGCCCGACAAGGTGGTGCCGGAAGTGTCGGAGCCGGAACCGACGCCGGCCGACAAGCCCATGGATGACGCGCCGGAAAGTCCGTCGCCGGACAAGGGCGACCCCGTCACCATCGATGGCGCGGCGCAGGCTGGCAGTGACGCCTTCGGCATCCAGGCCGGGCGCGGCGGCGGCATGACGGGCGGTGGCGGCGGTGGCGGACTCGGTGCGGGATCGTATGGCCGCTATGTGGCCAACGCGCTGCAGCTGGCCTTCGCCCGCGACCCGCGCACGCGCCAGCTGGCGTTTGCCGACATCCGCGTCGACCTGTGGCTCGATACGGAAGGCCGGACGTCGAAGGTGCAGCTGGTGCAAGGCACGGGCAATGCGCAGACGGATGAACAGGTACTGGCCATGGTGCGCGACTTCCGCGCCGATGAGCGGCCACCGGCGTCATTGCGTTTTCCCGCGAGAGTATCGATCAAGGGCCGCCGGCCGTAGCGCCCACATTCATATTAATTTTTACCGAAAGAAACAATGAATTCCTTATTTTCCTCTCCACAGCGTGCGCGCCGCCTTCCGCTGGCGCTGGCTGCCTTGGCCCTGAGTGTGGCTGCAGGCGCCGTGCAAGCCCAGGCGCAGGCACCGGCCGACAGCACCATGGTCAAACTGATTCGTGGCTTGATCCAGAGCGGCGCCCTGAACAAGGATGCCGGCGAAGCCTTGCTGGCGCAGGCGCAGAGCGAAGCGCTGGCAGCGGCGCAAGCGCGTCCGGCTGCTGCGCCAGCGGCCCTGGCGCAGGTCCAGCCAGGCGACGTGCGCGTGCCGTATATTTCACAAACCGTGCGCGAGCAGATCCGCGACGAGATCAAGGGCCAGGTCATGGCCGAAGCGAAGGCGGGCGGCTGGGCGGCGCCGAATGAAACACCGGCCTGGACCAAGCGCATCCGCGTCGAAGGCGATGTGCGCGCGCGCTACGAATCGCGCTATTACGACATGGCCAACAGCAATATCGAGATCGACTGGCGCTCCCTCAACAGCGGCAGCGGCTACGACGTCAATTCAAACACCAACCTGGCCCTGCCGGCGCTGCTCAACACGCGTGAAGACCGCAAGAACTTGCTGCGCGCGCGTGCCCGCCTGGGTATCCTGGCCGACATTTCCGACAGCACGCAAGCGGGCATTCGCCTGGCCAGCGGCAACGATGACAGCCCGGTGTCCACCACGCAAACCCTGGGCGGTGGTCTGGGCAAGAAAAACATCTGGCTGGACCAGGCCTGGCTGTCGTACCAGCCCGCTTCGTGGCTGAAACTGACGGCGGGTCGTTTCGATAACCCGTTTGTGTCGGGCGACGAACTGTTTTCCAGCGAACTCAATTTTGACGGCATCGCCGCCAAGGTGCAGCAAGGGCTCGGCGACAGCAAGGACGTCACCGTGTTCGGTACGCTGGGCCTGATTCCGCTCGAGTATTCGTCCGACAATGCGCCTAGCCGCAGCCAGGCAAAAATGTCCAGCGAAAACAAGTGGCTGCTGGGTGCGCAAGTGGGCGCCTCGTGGAAAATCAATAGCGACCATCAATTGCGCGGTGCGCTGGCCTACTACAACTTCCGCAACATCAGCGGAGAATATTCGCAGCCGTGCGCGCTGTACGCGGGTGCCGATGGCTGCAGCACGGACTGGTCGCGTCCGTCGAGCATGCAAAAGGGCAATAGCTTGATGCTGCTGCGCAATATCGCCCTGAACCCGCTCGACCCGGCGAATACGCCGCAGCCGCAATTCGTCGGCCTGGCCTCGAAATTCCGCCTGGCCAATCTGAATGCGCGCTGGGATAGCAAGGTAGCCGGTGGCACGGACTTGCGCATCGAAGGCGATTATGTGCGCAACATGGCCTACGACAAGAATGCCATGTGGGCGCGCGCCAAGGGCGGCATCATGAACAACTTCGGCGGCACGGGCGGCGTCTCGCAAGCCGATTTCAGGAGCGGGGGCAATGCCTACATGCTGCAGGCGACCCTGGGCAAGGCCAGCCCGGTGGCGCGCGGCGACTGGAATGTGCTGCTCGGCTACAAGCGCATCGAACCGGACGCCTTGCCGGACGCCTACAACGATTCCACCTTCCACCTGGGCGGCACGAATGCGCGCGGGTATTACCTGGGCGGCGCGTATGCGCTCGACAAGAATACATGGTTGAACGGCCGCTGGACGTCGAGCCGCGAAGTGTTCGGCTCGGCGCTGTCGATCGACACCCTGCAAATCGAATTGAACGCGCGTTTTTAAGGAGCCATGATGTTGATATTCAACAAAACGCGCTTGCCGGTTTTGCTGCTGATGCTGCTGGCCGGTGGCGCCGCCCAGGCGCAGGGACAGAAGGGGCAAAGCATGGAAGAGCGCCTGCGGGCCGAGTTGCGCAATGTCACGGCGCAATTGCAGCAGACGCGCGGCGAGCTGGACTTGCTCAAAGCCAAGGGTGTGCCTGCCGCCAAGGCGGCACCCGTGGCCGCTGCCGCCGGCGATGGCTTGAAAAAGGAGCTGGCCCGCAGCCAGTCGCAGCTGGCGCAGGAGCGCGCACAGCGGGAAAAACTGGCAGCTGAGCAACAGCGCAGCGCCGCCGCCGCCGCGCAAGAGGCGGCCGCGAATTTGGCGCAGTACCGCCAGGCTAGCGAACAGCTGGCCGCCACGAGCAAGCAGATCGAAGCGGAGCGTGCGCGCCTCGACGGTGAAGTGGCGTCGCAGCGCGGTGCGTTGGCGCGCTGCGAAAGCAAGAATGCCCAGCTGTATGCGACCGGGCAGGAAATCCTGCAAGCGTATGAGGGCCTCAACGTGCTGGACGTCATGCAAGCGCGCCAGCCGTTCGCCGCGCAAAGCCGCGTCAAGCTCGAGCAAATCGCCCAGCAGTATGGCGACCAGTTGTACCAGGGCCGCTTCGATGCGCGTCAAACAAGTGACACGCCGGCCGCTCCCGCACCGGCACCCCAATAATTTTATTTGCTGAAATGGAATGACGATGGAACACACCAACACCAACTTGCTGACCACCCTGAATGCAGAACAAACGGCTGACGCCATCAAGGCGGCCGGCTGCGCCGTGACGAGCATCGAACACGACGGCGTCGTGCGCCTGCACAGCGCCAGCCATGGCATCGGCTTTCAAGTGCTGTGGGGCAATGAAGCATCGCCTGGCCAATACGCGGACCTGACCCTGAGCTGTCCGCTGCGCGTGCAGGGCGGCGACTTGCCGGCCGGCTTGCTGGCCGAATGGCACCGCAGCAAGCGTTTTGCCCGCGTGGCCCAGCATGGCGATTTCGTCGTGCTGGAAATGGATGTACTGGTCGCCGGCGGCGTCAGCCGCGAGTACCTGAATATCAATCTGCAACTGTGGACGCAGATGATGGGCCAGTTCTTCTTGTTTTTGCGCAACTTTACGCCCGCTGACACGAGCACTGCACCAGTAGTGGAGGCCGCCAGCGTGGCAGAAGAAGAAACTGTGCCGGCCTGATAAGCTGGCCAAAGGCGGTGAAAAAGGCCCATGACGGGCCTTTTTTGCCGCTTGCGGGTCCCAAGTGTCGTATTAAATACTTATTTTTTAGGCATCGCGCATTAAAACTGCTCAAAGAGCGTGTGTGAATCAAGCCAGCAACGCCTGTATGGCGGATAATATTGCCTGTTGCCGATTTGGATACGACCTTTACACAAAAATGCGCCCCATGGATTTTACCCGCGACGAAACCAGTGAAACCCCAGTTGCCCCGGCCAGCGCGCCGGGAGCGCCTTTGCCGTACGCCGTCGCCACCTGGCTGCAGCGGGTGGAGGCAGCTGCCCATCCGAAGGCCGTGCTGACGATTGCCGAGCCGGACCCGAAACTCAACCAGCATCGATTGATCTACGTGCTGGCGCCCACCAGCGGTGGCCGCCACGTTGCCCTGTGCCTGTACAAGGCGCGGCTGCGGCCGAATGGCGACGTGGCAGCGGCTTCCCCCATCAGCGAAATCTTTTCCCTGCTGTCGGCGCCGCCCACCTTTTTGACGCCGGCAGATGAAGACCTCGTGCGTTTCTTCGTGGCCATGCGCAGCGGACAGAATTCGCAGACGGGCAGCGCCACGGAACCGAAGGGCAAGGTGGGCGCGGCCCTGCTGAAAATGCTGGCCGAGCAGGATAAATTGTTGTGGGCCAATTCCTGGGCCGATGTCGGCAATGGCCTCGTGTATCCATTGAAGGAAGGTCCCGTGCGCCCTGCGCGCCTGTTCTGGCGCGACGAAGGCAAGACCATGCGCCTGGGCTGGCAAGTGGACCCGCCGGAAGGCGCGAAGCACCATGGCGCCGACCAGATCGACTACATGCTGCCCACCGATCCGCCGTGGTACATCGACAACCTGTCGTGCGGCGTGCTGGAACTGAACCAGGGCGGCTTCGACATTTCCCTCGCCGATCTACAAGCGCTGGTGGCGCAGGCGCCGCCCCTGAATGCGAACGACAAGGTGCGCGTGTCGCAACTGCTGCTGGCGCAGGGCTTGCAGCATTTGATGCCGCTGCCGCAACCGCTGCCGCAGCGCTTGCGCAAGGATGTACCCGCGCAACCGGTCCTGCTGCTCGACAGCGCCATGCTGGCCGATGGCAGCGCGCAGCGCTGGAGCGATTTCGCCGTGCTGTCCTACGACTACGATGGCGAGCGCGTCGCGTTCGACCCGTCGCAGCGCGTGGTGCGGCAAGTGGGCGAGGTGACGGAAATTATCCAGAGAAATACGCTCGATGAAGCGCGTGCCCTGGCCACCCTGGCCGAGCTGCAATTCAAGAAGCCGGGCTCCGCTCCCTTGAGTGGCTTGAAGGGCGCCTTGCTGCTGCCGTCCCAGGCGGAATGGCTGCGTTTTGCCGAGTCCGGCATCGATGCCTTGCTGGAGCAGGGATGGATCGTGGAAAAGACGGCCAAGTACCGCTACGACGTGAGCGAAGCCGGTGACTGGTATGCGGAGATCGACGACCAGGACCCGGATAGCGGCAACGCCTGGTTCGAGCTGGAACTGGGCATCGTCGTCAACCATGAGCGCGTGCCGCTGCTGCCCGTGCTGGTGCAGCTGATCCGCAACGCACCCAACGATTTCAACCCGAAAGTCATCGAAGCGCATGCGGACGACGACCAGATGCTGGCGACCTTGCCGGACGGCACGCGTGTGGCCCTGCCGTGGGGCAGAGTGCGCCCCATCTTGAACACCTTGGGGGAACTGTATTTCAGCGACAAGATCAAACATGCGGTGCGCATGTCGACTCTGGATGCGGCGCGCCTGGAAGAGCTGGCGCGGGGCCTGGAATTGCGCTGGACGGGCGGCGAGCAGCTGCGCGCCATGGGGCGCAAGCTGAGCCAGTTCGGTTCCGTGCAAAAAGTAGCGGCGCCAGCCGGTTTGCAAGCGACCCTGCGCGATTATCAAGCCGATGGCCTGGCGTGGATGCAATTCCTGCGCGACCATGACCTGGCCGGTATTTTGGCCGATGACATGGGTCTCGGCAAGACCGTGCAGACGCTGGCGCATATCCTGGTGGAAAAGGAAGCGGGCCGTTTGACGCATCCGGCGCTGGTGATTGCACCGACGAGTTTGATGGGCAACTGGCAGGACGAGGCGGCCAAGTTCGCGCCCAGCCTGAAAGTGTTGCTGCTGCAAGGCAAGGACCGCGCGCAGCAATTCGACCAGATCGATCAATGCGACCTGGTGCTGACGACGTACGCGCTGTTGCCGCGCGACGAGGAAACCCTGCGCGAGCATGATTTCCACCTGGTCATCCTCGACGAATCGCATTACATCAAGAATACGCGCAGCAAGGCGGCGCAAAGCGCGGGCCTGTTGCGCGCGCGCCACCGCCTGTGTTTGTCCGGCACGCCGCTGGAAAACCACTTGGGCGAATTGTGGTCGCAATTCCATTTCCTGCTGCCGGGCTTGCTGGGCGACGAAAAGACGTTTAACACGCAGTTCCGCCATCCGATCGAGCGCCAGGACGACCCGCTGCGCCGCATGCTCCTGAACCGTCGCATCAAGCCCTTCCTGCTGCGCCGCACGAAAGACAATGTGGCCAAAGAACTCCCGCCGAAAACGGAAATGGTGCGCAAGGTGGAATTGACGGGCCCGCAGCGCGACCTGTATGAAACCGTGCGTCTGGCGATGGATCAGAAAGTACGCGAAGAAATCGACAAGAAGGGCGTGGCGCGCAGCCAGATCGTCATCCTCGAAGCGCTGTTGAAACTGCGCCAGGTCTGCTGCGACCCGCGCCTGGTGAAATCCTTGCCGGCGAAGAAGCAGTCGGCCGGTTCGGCCAAGCTGATTGATTTGATGCAGATGGTGGAAGACTTGCTCGACGAAGGGCGCAAGATTCTCGTTTTCTCGCAATTTACCAGCATGCTGGAATTGATCGAGGAAGAGCTGGAATCGCGCGACATTCCCTACGCCTTGCTGACGGGCGAAACGAAGGACCGGGGTGCGCAAGTGGCGGCCTTCCAGCAGGGTGCCGTGCCCATCTTCCTGATCAGCCTGAAGGCGGGCGGCGTGGGCTTGAACCTGACGGCGGCCGACACGGTGATCCACTACGATCCGTGGTGGAATCCGGCGGCGGAAAACCAGGCCACCGACCGTGCCTGGCGCATCGGCCAGGACAAGCCCGTGTTCGTCTACAAATTGATTGCGAAGGGCACCCTGGAAGAAAAAATCCAGCTGCTGCAGCAAAAGAAATCGGAACTGGCGCAATCGATCCTGGCCGAAGGCGAAGCGCAGAAGATGGCGCTGACGCAAGAGGACTTGCAGCAGATTTTCGCTCCACTGGAAGATTAAGGCGCCGCTGGCCCTATACTTGGCGAATCTTTCTTGCCAGGTATAAAGCATGCTGCCCTTTTTCCTCTTGCTGCTTGCGGGCGCCATCCTCATGGCGCTGCGTTTCGTCCAGTTGCGCCGCGCCCTGCTGCGCGCGCGGGCGGGCGAAACGCAGTTCCGCCTGCTGGCCGAACACGGCCGCGACGCGGCCTTCCTGCTCGACGCCACTACCCTCGAATTACTCTACATCAGCCCCGCCGCGCAGCGCCTGACGGGCCATGACCCGGCCGCCTTGCGCGAGCATGCGGCGCGCCTGGCGCAAGACTTGCCGGCCCGGCTGCAGCGCTGGCACGATGGCGACGTCAGCCGTTTGACCCTGTTGCGCGAAGTGGAGCTGCCGCATGCGGACGGGCATCCGTTGGCGCTGGAAATCAGCTCGACCATCGTGCCCGCTGCGTCAGGGCGCGGGGTCACTGTGGCGGGCACGCTGCGCGATGTCAGCGCCGCCCAGGCACAGGAAGCGGAGCGGGAAAAGGAGCAGAAGCGCTTCGCGTCGATGTTGTCGCATGAATTCCGCACGCCGCTGGCCACCATCGACGGCGCCATCCAGCGCCTCGTCTCGACATCGCAAGATGCCGATGAGGCCACGCGCAAGCGCTATGTGAAAATCCAGACGGCCGTCGACCGCCTGCTGGGCATGATCGACGATTATTTGTCACCCGAACGCATGGCGGCCATCGGCCGCGAGCGGACTGCCGACGGCATCGCGCCGCTGACCTTGCTGCAGCAGGCGGCTGCCACCGTGCCCGCCAGCCACCCGGTGCAGCTGGAACTGGACGAAGACTTGCCGGCCAGCCTGCGCTGCGACGTGCCGGGCATGGCACTATGCCTGAAAATCCTGCTCGATAACGCCGTCAAGTTCAGCGCGCCGGGGACTAGCATCACCTTGTCGGGCAAGCTGGTGCCCGAGGGCGGCGTGGCGCTGTGCGTGCGCGATGCGGGGCCCGGCCTGCTGGAAGAAGAACTGGCGCATTTGTTCGAAAAAGGAAGCCGTGGAATCCATGCGACGCATCCGGGTGCGGGCCTGGGCCTGTACATGGCACGCGCCGTCGTCGAAGTGCACGGGGGGAGTTTGCAGGGGCATAATCTGCCCGAAGGCGGGGCCATTTTCCGCATTTGGCTGCCGCTTCCTGTCCAGGCAAGGAAAAGCCTTGCTTCCGCTAAAGGCAACCGTGATAATTCCTTGACGTAAACCTATTGTGCCGTCCATCATGGTGCAGAAGTGAATGGCACATGGTTTGCCCACGGTAGCTCACTAACGGAAGAATGGCGTAGCAATGACGAAAATACTGATCGTCGAAGACAATCTGGACTACGCCGAAGACATGGCGGAGTTTCTCGTTGAACTCGAACACGAAGTTCATATCACCAGCTCCGCTGGCGGGATGTGGACGGCGTTGAGTCATGGCAATGTCGGCGTGGTCGTACTGGACCTGGGCTTGCCCGATGAAGACGGCTTCAACGTCATCCCCCGCATGCGCCAGCTGTATCCGCAAATCGGCGTACTGGTGCTGACGGGGCGTGTCGCTTTCGACAGCCGCATCCTGGGCTTGCGCCTTGGCGCTGACCATTACCTGACCAAGCCGATCAAATTTCCCGAACTGGCCGCCCACATCGAGGCGCTTGACCGCCGCGTCGGGCCGCAAGATCCCGTGCTGGAGCCGGGCAAGTGGACCTTGAAAGTAAGCGCTCGCCAACTTGAACTGATGGGCGCCGTCATTGCCCTGACGGAAAAGGAATTCAACTTCCTGCACCTGTTGACCATCAATACCCGCCCCGTGCCGCGCGACGTCATCGTGGCCGGCATGGGCGGTGAAGACCCTGATGCGGGCCGCCGCGTCGATATGCTCGTGTACCGCCTGCGCAAGAAAGCCAAGACGGGCCTGGGTCAGGACTTGCCGCTGCGCAGCGCGTATGGCGAAGGCTACAGCCTGTCGGCCAGTTTTAACCTGTCCTGATACTCGATGCCAGCCACCCGCAAGCGTGCTGGCTGCATAAAAGGGACAGAGTCAATCGTTTTTCCCGGTATTTTCAATAAAACAGGGTCAGAGTCGCGTCTTGCACTCCGGAGTGTGTAAAATCAAGGCCTTAGCCTATCTTACTGACTCTGCCATGGCCCGTTTGCCCCGTCTCATCATTCCCGCACTGCCCCATTACGTGATCCAGCGCGGCAGCAACCGCCAGCCTGTGTTCCAGGATGCGCTTGATTATGCGCAATTCCTGTCCTGGCTAAAAACGGGTGCGAAAATGTTCAAGGTGGCCATCCATGCCTACGTTTTATTGCCAGATCAGCTACATTTATTGGCCACTCCCAGCGATGCCACGGGCCTGGGACAGCTAATGCAGTGGCTGGGTCGCTATTACGTGCCGTATTTCAATCAAAAGTATGGCCGCGAAGGCGCTTTGTGGCAGGGACGCTACAAAACCTCCGTCATCGATCCCGACAATTTCTTTCTTACTTGCTGCCGCTACCTGGAATGCGTGCCCGTGCAAACGGGCCAGGCGGGCCAGGCGCTCGATTACAACTGGTCCAGCTATGCCCACCATGCGGGTGTATGCCCCGATCCCCTCATCACCGACCATGCGCTGTACTGGGCGCTGGGCAATACGCCGTTTGACCGCGAGGCAGCGTATCTGCGTCTGTTTGAGCAAGGCCTGGGCAGCAGCCAGGTGAAGGTGGTGGAAGAGGCTGTACTGAAGGGCTGGCCGCTGGGTTCGGAAGCGTTCAAGCAAGCGCTGGAGCAGAAAATGCAGCGGCAAGTGCTGCCCGCCAAGCGGGGTCGTCCCCGCAAAGTCGCAGCCGCAGCGGACGCCAACTGACACGCAGGAGCAGCTAAAACAAAAAATCATCACTTCCTGATGTTTTAATGAGATTCTCTTGACTATGTCCCTATTAAATTTTTAGGGAGACGCAAACAAATTTAATTCGACTCCGACCCTAATTGTTGTGGTTGAGTTTTTTGTTGCGTTGCACTACTCTAGTTTTTCGATAGTCATATGCAGCGGAGAAGCCCATGAAAGCGCAAGGCCTGTACGACCCAGCCAATGAACACGATGCCTGCGGCGTCGGTTTCGTCGCCCATATCAAGGGCAACAAGACCCATTCAATCGTCGAACAGGGTTTGCTGATTCTGAAAAACCTCGATCACCGGGGCGCCGTGGGCGCCGATGCGCTGATGGGTGATGGCGCCGGCATCCTGATCCAGATTCCCGACCAGTACTACCGCGAAGAAATGGCCAAGCAGGGCGTGGAATTGCCGCCGCCTGGCGAATACGGCGTGGGCATGGTCTTCTTGCCGAAGGAACACGCGTCGCGCATCGCCTGCGAGCAGGAAATCGAACGCGCCGTGCGCATCGAAGGCCAGGTCGTGCTGGGCTGGCGCAACGTGCCCATCGATACGGACATGCCGATGTCGCCCACCGTGCGCGCCAAGGAACCCGTGATCCGCCAGATTTTCATCGGCCGCGGCCCGGACATCATGGTCACCGACGCGCTCGAGCGCAAACTGTATGTGATCCGCAAATCGTCGGGCCACGCCATCCAGGCCTTGAAGCTGCTGCACGGCAAGGAATTCTTTGTGCCATCGATGTCGGCCCGTACCATTGTGTACAAAGGCTTGCTGCTGGCTGACCAGGTGGGCGTGTATTACAAGGACTTGCAGGACGCGCGCTGCATCTCGGCCCTGGCCCTGGTGCACCAGCGTTTCTCGACGAATACTTTCCCCGAATGGCCGCTGGCCCACCCTTACCGCTTGATCGCCCATAACGGCGAGATCAACACCGTCAAAGGCAACTTCAACTGGATGCGCGCGCGCGAAGGCGTGATGAAGTCGGCCGTGCTGGGCGACGACCTGCAGAAACTCTTTCCGCTGATCTATGAAGGCCAGTCCGACACGGCGTGCTTCGACAATGCGCTGGAACTGCTGTTGATGGCCGGTTATCCGATCGCCCAGGCGATGATGATGATGATCCCGGAAGCGTGGGAAAACCACACGACCATGGATGACAACCGCCGCGCCTTCTATGAATACCACGCGGCCATGATGGAACCGTGGGACGGCCCGGCAGCCATGGCGTTTACGGATGGCCGCCACATCGGTGGCACGCTGGACCGCAATGGCTTGCGTCCGGCGCGCTATATCGTCACGGACGACGACCTGGTGGTGATGGCGTCGGAGTCGGGCGTGCTGCCGATTCCCGAATCGAAAATTATCCAGAAATGGCGCTTGCAGCCTGGCAAGATGTTCCTGATCGACCTGGAAGCGGGCCGCATCATCGACGACCAGGAATTGAAAAACACTTACGCCAACGCCAAGCCGTATAAAGCGTGGATCAACTCCGTGCGCATCAAGCTCGACGAGATCAAGATGGCCGAAGGACAAGCCAAGCAAGACCGCGCGCAGGGCGAAAAAGAGCAGCCATCGCTGCTGGACCGCCAGCAGGCGTTCGGCTACACGCAGGAAGACTTGAAATTCCTCATGGCGCCGATGGCCGTGGCCGGCGAAGAGGCGACGGGTTCGATGGGCAATGACTCGCCGCTGGCTGTCATGTCGAACAAATTGAAGCCGCTGTATAACTACTTCAAGCAACTGTTCGCGCAAGTGACGAACCCGCCGATCGACCCGATCCGCGAAGCGATGGTGATGTCGCTGGTGTCGTTCATCGGCCCGAAACCGAACTTGCTCGATACCAACAACGTCAACCCGCCGATGCGCCTGGAAGTGGCGCAGCCCGTACTGGGCTTTGACGACATGGCGCGTCTGCGCAACATCAGCGCCCACACGGGCGGCAAGTTCAAGTCGTACGAACTGGACATCTGCTACCCGCTGGCCTGGGGCAAGGAAGGCGTGGAAGCCTGCCTGGCCTCGCTGTGCGCCGAAGCCGTCGATGCCGTGAAATCCGGCCACAACATCCTGATCGTCTCGGACCGCGCCATTTGCGCCGACCAGGTGGCGATCCCCGCGCTGCTGGCCACCTCGACCGTGCACCAGCACCTGGTGAGCAAGGGCTTGCGCGCGTCCACCGGCCTCGTCGTGGAAACGGGCTCGGCCCGCGAAACGCACCACTTTGCCCTGCTGGCAGGTTACGGCGCGGAAGCCGTCCACCCCTACCTGGCCATGGAAACCCTGGCCGAGATGGCGCACGGCTTGCCCGGCGATTTGTCGGCCGACAAAGCCATTTATAACTACACCAAGGCGGTGGGCAAAGGCTTGATGAAAGTCATGTCGAAGATGGGCATTTCGACGTATATGTCGTACTGCGGCGCGCAAATCTTCGAAGCCATCGGCTTGAACAAGTCGCTGGTGGACAAATACTTCAAGGGCACGGCGTCGAACGTGGAAGGCATCGGCGTGTTTGAAGTGGCGGAGGAAGCGCTGCGCCTGCATGCGCTGGCCTTCGGCAACGATCCCGTGCTGATGGATAAGCTCGACGCGGGTGGCGAATATGCATTCCGCGTGCGTGGCGAAGACCACATGTGGACGCCGGATGCGATTGCGAAGTTGCAGCACTCCACGCGCAGCAACAATTTCTCCAGCTATAAAGAGTACGCGCAAATCATCAACGACCAGAGCCGTCGCCACCTGACCCTGCGCGGCCTGTTCGAATTCAAGCTCGATCCGACCAAGGCGATACCGCTCGATGAAGTGGAACCGGCCAAGGAAATCGTCAAGCGTTTCGCCACGGGCGCCATGTCGCTCGGTTCGATCAGCACGGAAGCGCATGCGACCCTGGCAGTGGCCATGAACCGCATCGGCGGCAAGTCGAATACGGGCGAAGGCGGCGAAGATCCGAACCGCTACACGCAGGAATTGAAGGGCATCCCGATCCGCCAGGGCGACACCATGGCTTCCATCGTGGGCGCCGAGCAGATCGTCGTCGATATTCCGCTGCAGGAAGGCGATTCCATGCGCTCGCGCATCAAGCAGGTGGCGTCGGGACGTTTCGGCGTGACGGCCGCCTACCTCAATTCCGCCGACCAGATCCAGATCAAGATGGCGCAGGGCGCGAAACCTGGCGAAGGCGGCCAGTTGCCGGGCCATAAAGTGTCGGAATACATCGCCAGCCTGCGCTTCTCCGTGCCGGGCGTGGGCCTGATTTCGCCGCCGCCGCACCACGATATCTATTCGATCGAAGACCTGGCGCAGCTGATCCATGATTTGAAGAACGCCAATCCGCGTGCCTCGATTTCCGTGAAACTGGTGTCGGAAGTGGGTATCGGCACGGTGGCCGCCGGCGTCACCAAGGCGAAGGCCGACCACGTGGTCGTCGCGGGTCACGATGGCGGCACGGGCGCCTCGCCATTGTCGTCCGTGAAACATGCGGGCACGCCGTGGGAGCTGGGTCTGGCAGAAACGCAACAAACGCTGGTCTTGAACGGCTTGCGCAGCCGTATCCGCGTGCAAGCCGATGGCCAGATGAAGACGGGCCGCGACGTGGTCATCGCCGCCCTGCTGGGTGCCGACGAAATCGGTTTCGCCACGGCGCCGCTGGTGGTCGAAGGCTGCATCATGATGCGCAAATGCCATCTGAACACCTGCCCGGTGGGCGTGGCCACGCAAGACCCCGTGCTGCGCGCCAAGTTCTCGGGCAAACCCGAGTATGTCGTCAATTACTTCTTCTTCGTTGCCGAGGAAGCGCGTCAATTGATGGCGCAGCTGGGTATCCGCACGTATGACGAACTGATCGGCAGAGTCGATTTGCTCGATAAGTCGAAGGCGATTTCGCACTGGAAGGCGCAAGGCCTGGACTTCTCGGCCATCTTCTACAAGCCGGAAACGCCGGATGGCCAAGCCTGTCGCCACGTGGAATTCCAGGATCATGCGCTGGAGAAAGCACTCGATCACAAGCTGATCGCGCAAGCGCGCGCGGCGCTGGAAAAGGGCGAGCGCGTGTCCTTCATCTCGCCCGTGCGCAACCTGAACCGCACGGTGGGCACCATGCTGTCCGGCGAAGTGGCGAAGAAGTATGGCCACGCCGGCTTGCCGGACGACACCATCCACATTCAATTGCAAGGCACGGCTGGCCAGTCGGCGTGCGCTTTCCTGGCGCATGGCATCACGATCGACCTGGTGGGCGAGGGCAACGATTACGTGGGCAAGGGCTTGTCGGGCGGGCGCATCATCGTGCGGCCGAATACGGAATTCCGCGGCTGGGCCGTGGACAACATCATCATTGGCAACACGGTGCTGTACGGCGCGATTGCCGGCGAAGCCTTCTTCAATGGCGTGGCCGGTGAACGCTTTGCCGTGCGCAACTCGGGCGCCACCACGGTGGTCGAGGGTCTGGGCGACCATGGCTGCGAATACATGACGGGCGGCACCGTCGTGGTGCTGGGCAACACGGGACGCAACTTCGCGGCCGGCATGTCGGGCGGCATCGCCTATGTATATGACCCGGCCGGCGACTTTGCCAGCAAGTGCAACACGGCCATGGTCAGCCTGGACAAGGTCGTGTCTGCGGCGGAACAGCATCTCGACCGCGATGCCTGGCATACGCAGCACCGCGACGGCGTGCCGGAAGCCGACGAAGTCATCCTCAAGCGCCTGATCGAGCGTCACTTCAAGCACACGGGCAGCACGCGCGCCCGCGTCTTGCTGGACGACTGGGCCGCGGCGCGCGGCAAGTTCGTGAAAGTCTTCCCGAACGAATACAAGCGCGCACTGATTGAGATGGCTGCCGATGCCGCCATGGAAGTACAAGCCGTCGCCGCCTGAGCCAGCCGAGATGAATGTGAAGGGAGCGGCCGCGCCGCTCCCGCCAGCTAAACATACAAAGGAAACATCGTGGGTAAAATTACCGGCTTCATGGAATTCAAGCGCCAGGACGAACACTATCTGGAGCCTGCCGCGCGCCTGAAGAATTACAAGGAATTCGTGCTGCACCTGTCGGATGCGCAAGCCACCGTGCAGGGCGCGCGCTGCATGGATTGCGGCATTCCCTTCTGCACTACGGGTTGTCCCGTGAATAACATCATTCCCGACTGGAATGACCTGGTGTACCGCGGCGCTTACCGCGAAGCGCTCGACATCTTGCATTCGACCAACAACTTCCCGGAATTTACGGGCCGCATCTGCCCGGCGCCGTGCGAATCGGCCTGCACCCTGGGCATCCACGAAGATCCGGTCGGCATCAAGTCGATCGAACATAAAATCATCGACATGGGCTGGGAGCACGGCTGGGTCACGCCGCAGCCAGCCCCTTTCAGCACGGGCAAGAAAGTGGCCATCGTCGGCTCCGGCCCTGCCGGCCTGGCGGCGGCGCAGCAGCTGGCGCGCGCCGGCCATGCCGTCACCGTGTTTGAAAAGAGCGACCGGGTCGGCGGCTTGTTACGTTATGGCATCCCTGACTTCAAGATGGAAAAGTCGCACATCGACTTGCGCGTGAAACAGATGGAAGCCGAAGGCGTGGTGTTCCGCACCAGCGTGCTGGTCGGTAAGGATTTTCCTGCCCACGTCAACAACTGGGCCAAGGAAACCATTTTCCCGGAAGACCTGGAAAAGGAATTTGACGCCGTCATCATGGCCGGCGGCGCCGAGCAGCCGCGCGACTTGCCCGTGCCGGGCCGCGAACTGAAAGGCGTGCACTTCGCCATGGATTTCCTGCCGCTGCAAAACAAGGTCAACGCGGGCGACAAGCTCAAGGACCAGATCAAGGCGACGGGCAAGCACGTGGTGGTGATCGGCGGCGGCGACACGGGTTCCGACTGCGTTGGCACCTCGAACCGCCATGGCGCCGCCTCGGTGGCCCAGTTCGAATTGATGCCGCAGCCGCCGGAACAGGAAAACAAGCCGCTGGTCTGGCCCTACTGGCCGACCAAGCTGCGCACCTCGTCCTCGCACGAGGAAGGCTGCGAGCGCGACTGGGCCGTGGCTACCAAGCGTTTCGAAGGCAAGGGCGGCAAGGTGGAAAAGCTGATCGCCTGCCGCGTGGAATGGAAGGACGGCAAGATGAACGAAGTGCCGAACTCGGAATTCGAGATGAAGGCCGACCTGGTCTTCCTGGCCATGGGTTTTGTTTCCCCTGTGCAACAAGTGCTGGAAGCGTTCGGCGTCGATACGGATGCGCGCGGCAATGTCAAGGCGACAACGGATGGCGCAGTCTGCTACCAGACTTCGGTAGCCAAGGTGTTTGCGGCCGGCGACATGCGCCGTGGCCAGTCGCTGGTGGTCTGGGCCATCCGCGAAGGGCGCCAGTGTGCGCGCGCCGTCGATGAGTTCCTGATGGGGGCATCGCTGCTGCCGCGCTAAGAAACGAGCCATTGTTCGTTTTTTGACAGGGCCACGGCGCGGATTGCGACGTGGCCTTTGCTCTTTTTGCTTGTCAAGTCAACCGCTGCGAATGCGATCGGGCAGGGACGTCATGCGGCGGCCAAATTTCCACTACAATATCTGACTTTCGATTCATTAGTGTTGTATTCTTCCCCTTGACGGGGCTGTCCCAAGGGGTGTCTCAGCAGAGGTTGGCGTTTCTGCACTACAATACGCCATTAAAATAGTGAGCTTCGTCGTGCCAAATCTTGTTGAGATCCGTGATTTACACTTTGCCTATGGAGAACGTTCGATTTTATCGGGCCTTCAAATGGATTTCCCACGTGGAAAAGTTGTGGCCGTCATGGGTGGCTCCGGCAGTGGCAAGACGACCGTATTGCGCCTGATCGGCGGGCAGTTGCGCCCCAGTTCCGGTTCCGTGAATGTCGACGGCCAGATCGTGCATACGCTCAAGACCGACGAGTTGTATCAAATGCGCCGCAAGATGGGCATGCTGTTTCAGCACGGCGCCCTGTTTACGGACTTGACGGCGTTCGAGAACGTGGCGTTCCCCCTGCGCGAACACACGGATTTGAATGAAGAGCTGATCCGCACCCTGGTGCTGATGAAGCTGCACGCCGTGGGCCTGCGCAATGCGGCGCAATTGAAGCCGGCCGAGATTTCCGGTGGCATGGGCCGCCGCGTCGCGCTGGCGCGTGCCATCGCGCTCGATCCCGAACTGATCATGTACGACGAGCCGTTCGCTGGCCTGGACCCGATTTCCATGGGCGTGACGGCCAATTTGATCCGCAATCTGAACGATGCGCTGGGTTCCACGTCTATCCTGGTATCGCACGACGTGAAGGAGTGTTTCGCCATCGCTGATTATGTCTATTTTCTGTCATCGGGCAAGATCGTGGCGCACGGCACGCCAGCCGAGATGGCCGCGTCGACGCATCCGTACGTCAAGCAATTCGTCAATGCCGAGGCCGATGGCCCCGTGCCGTTCCACTATCCGGGCAAGTCGCTGGCCGACGACCTGGGTCTGCACGCGGGAGCGGGCCGATGATCGCGCGTTTCCTGGCGGCGATCGGGGCATGGTTGCGGCGGTCGGTACAAGACCTCGGCTTTGCCGTACGTTCGTTCTTTCTTATCATCGCCTCCTCGGGGGGCTTGTGGCGCCGTCCACACTTGCTCATCGAGCAATTGTTTTACATCGGCAGCCGGTCGGTGCTGATTATTGCCGTCTCCGGCCTGTTCGTCGGCATGGTGTTGGGTTTGCAAGGCTATTACACACTGAGTACCTTTGGCGCGACGCAGTCGCTGGGGCAATTGGTGGCGCTGTCCTTGATGCGTGAGCTCGGTCCGGTCGTCACGGCGCTGCTGTTCGCGGGCCGCGCCGGCACTTCGCTGACGGCGGAAATCGGCCTGATGAAGGCGGGCGAGCAGTTGTCGGCCATGGAAATGATGGCCGTCAACCCGATCCAGCGCGTGCTGGCGCCCCGTTTCTGGGCCGGCGTGATCGCCATGCCTATCCTGGGTGGCATCTTCACTGCCGTCGGCGTCATCGGCAGCTACCTGGTGGGCGTGGTGCTGATCGGCGTCGATGAAGGTTCGTTCTGGTCGCAGATGCAAGGTGGTGTGAATGTCTGGAAAGATATCGCCAATGGTACCTATGTAAAAAGCATGGTCTTCGGCATCGCGGTGACGTTCATCGCGCTGTTCCAGGGGTATCAGGCACAGCCGACGCCGGAAGATGTCTCCGGTGCGACCACGCGCACGGTGGTGATTTCGTCGTTGATGGTGTGGTGGCTCGATTTCATGATGACGGCGTTGATGTTTAGCAAGTAATTGCCGTTCAGCGAACAACAGCGGGCCTGGGCAGGATGTTGCGCAGGCGGCAGCAAGTAAAAATAATTTAGGATTGTTATGCAACGTAAATCTATGGATGTCTGGGTCGGCTTGTTCGTCTTGCTGGGTGTGGCGGCATTGATGTTTCTGGCGCTCAAGGCCGGCAATATGAGCTCGCTGTCTTTCAGCAAGACGTATACCATTAGTGCCAAGTTCGACAATATTGGCGGCCTCAAGCCGCAGGCGCCCGTCAAGGGCGCTGGCGTGGTGGTGGGGCGCGTGGCGGAGATCCGTTTTGACGACAAGACGTATCAGGCGCTGGTGAAACTCGACATCGAAGATGGCTACAAATTTCCGAAAGACAGCTCGGCCAAGATTTTGACGGCCGGTTTGCTGGGTGAGCAATATATCGGCCTGGAAGCAGGCGGGGATCTGGCGAACCTGGCAGAGGGCGACAAGATCGCCCGTACTCAATCGGCCACAGTGCTGGAAGACCTGATCAATCAGTTCATCTACAGCAAGGCAGCGGAAGGAAAGGACAGCAAATGAGCGAGTCGACCAAACAATCCCAAGGCAGTCTGGCGCGTATCGGCCTGGCCCTGGCCATCGCCGCCAGCGTGAGCGCTTGCGCCACCGGCACCAATCCGCGCGACCCCCTCGAAGGGTATAACCGCGCCATGTTCAAGTTCAACGACACCGTTGACCAGGTGGCCCTGAAACCGGTCGCCACGGCCTACAAGACGGTCACCCCGTCGTTCGTGCAAACGGGCGTAGGCAACTTCTTCGGCAACTTGTCCGATGTGTGGAGCGCCGTGAACAATTTGCTGCAAGGCAAGGGTGAAGCGGGCTTGCAAGACGTCGTGCGCGTCAGCATGAACTCGACTTTTGGCCTGCTTGGCCTGATCGACATCGCGTCGCAGGCGGGCATTCCGAAGCATAACGAAGACTTTGGCCAGACCCTGGGCTGGTATGGCGTCCAGCCTGGTCCGTACGTGATGCTGCCGCTGCTGGGCCCATCGACCGTGCGCGACACGGTGGCCCTGCCGCTCGATGTCACGGGCGACCCATGGCGCTACAAGGATCCGGCCAATGTGCGCAATATCGGCACGGTGACGCGCGTGGTCGACAAGCGCGCCGCGCTGCTCGACGCGACCAATCTGATGGAAGCAGCCGCGCTGGACCGCTATGAATTCATCCGCGACGGCTTCCTGCAGGCGCGCGAAAGCAAGGTTTTCGATGGCGATACGGACCGCCGCGACCGCAAAGTGCCAAAAAACGACACCAGCGATTATGAGCCGGCCTATGAGGCGCAACCACAGCCTGTCCCAGCGGAAACGCCACCTGCCACGGCAGCGGCCGATGTGGCGCCGGCTGACCTCGTAACATCTGGTAGCAATACCGTTGCTTCCGAGGCCAAGCTCCAGGAGTAAACTCCGGTACAGAAACACCACGGCTGCGATCAACGCCAGCCGGTGCATAGCAACACCATGAAAGGTAGAACCATGAAATTGATGAAACAATTGCTGGCGATGGCGACCATCGCCTTTGCCACCGCCGCACAGGCCGCCCCCGCTGTTGAAGCGCCGGACGTATTGGTCAAACGCATCAGCCAGGACGTGATCGACACGGCCAAGGCCGACAAGGCCATCCAGGCGGGTGATATCAAGCGCGTCACCGAATTGGTAGAAAGCAAGATCTTGCCATACGTGGATTTCCAGCGCATGACGGCCCTGGCCGCCGGCCGCTTCTGGCGCGACGCCACGCCAGACCAGCAAAAGCAGCTGTCCGCGGAATTCCGCACCTTGCTGATCTACACGTATTCGGGCGCCCTGTCGCAGATCAAGAATGAAACCGTGGAATTCAAGCCGATGCGCGCCGACCCGGCCGATACGGAAGTGGAAGTGCGCTCGCAAGTCAACGTGGCGCGCGGCGAACCCGTGCCCCTGAACTACCGCGTGGCGAAAACCCCATCCGGCTGGAAGATCTATGACATCAACGTGCTGGGCGCGTGGCTGGTGGAAACGTATAAAAGCAGCTTCGCCAGCGAGATCAGCAAGGGCGGCATCGATGGCCTGATCAAGACCTTGCAGGCAAAAAACAAGGCCCTGGCCAGCCGTCCCGCTGTCAAAGCAAAATAATCGGCTATCATATAGCTCCTGAACCAGCTCCAGACCAGCGCAGCCCGACGCCATGCCCGACTCTCTCGACACTTTGCAGTCCCTGACTTCCCTGACCGTGCACAATGCCACTTTGGCATTGGAGCAGGGTCTGGACGCCATCCGCTCGGGTCAGACCAAGTTCGACTTGCGCAACGTCAAGGCCGTCGATTCTGCCGCCGTTTCCGTCATGCTGACGTGGCAGCGCGCCGCGCAGGATGCGGGCGGCGTGCTGGAGCTGAAAAACCTGCCGAACAACCTGAAAAACCTCACCAAGCTGTATGGCGTCTGCTCGCTCGTCTCGAGCACTTTGAGCGCCGACGACTGCGGCAGCGCTGGCGGCCACGCCGAACGCAGCCCGTCCGACCTGCATCATCATTGATCCTGTCCCACTCCCCGCATCAGCAGTAGCTTTCAAGCCGGCAGGCCAGCAGCGCCGCCGGATTGATCTCCAAGTGTTCCACGAATTTTCCAACTATAATTGACTGTTGCGCCATCCTCGTCTGAAGGAGGCACCCTGCACCGGCCTGCCGGCCTGGATGTCCCCGGCAACTGGCGCATCACACCAGACGCATTACACTTGAAACAAGCACATGACCGCAATTCAAATCACGAATGTAGAAAAGAGCTATAAATCGCTCAAGGCGCTGGGCGGCGTGTCGCTGGCCATCGAGGAAGGCGAGTTTTTCGGCCTGCTCGGCCCCAATGGCGCCGGCAAGACGACCCTCATTTCCATCATCGCCGGCCTGATACGCCCCGACGCGGGCACTGTCAAGATCCACGGCCACGATGTGGTCAAGGACTTCCGCAACGCGCGCCGCAACCTGGGCGTGGTGCCGCAGGAGCTGGTATTCGACCCGTTTTTCACTGTGCGCGAAACCCTGCGCCTGCAGTCCGGCTATTTCGGCCTGCCGAACAACGACAAGTGGATCGACGAGGTCATGGAAAACCTCGACCTGACCGGCAAGGCCGACACGAATATGCGCGCGCTGTCCGGCGGCATGAAGCGCCGCGTGCTCGTGGCCCAGGCGCTGGTGCACAAGCCGCCCGTCATCGTGCTCGATGAGCCGACGGCCGGCGTCGACGTGGAACTGCGCCAGACCCTGTGGAAGTTCATCTCGCGCCTGAACCGCGAAGGCGGCCACACGGTCGTCTTGACCACCCACTACCTGGAAGAGGCGCAAGCCATGTGCCAGCGCGTCGCCATGCTGAAGAGCGGCAAGGTGGTGGCGCTCGATACCATGTCGGCCCTGATCCGGCGCATCGCCGGCTCGCAGCTGCAGCTGCACCTCAAATACGGCGCCTTGCCGGCCGACCTGCAGCACCTGGTGCTGCACCCGGAAGAACAGCAGGCGCCGAACAAGTTCAGCCTGCGCGTCAACGAATACAGCGAAGTCGAGAAAATCCTCGCCCGCCTGCGCGAAGCGGGCGTCGAGATCGACGAAATGCAATTGCAACAAGCCGACCTGGAAGATATCTTCTTGCAGATCATGGATAAAGGTACCGTATGATTTCGACAGGATTTCGCACCCTCGTCTACAAAGAGACGCTGCGCTTCTGGAAAGTGGCGACGCAAACCGTGGCCGCGCCCGTGCTCACGTCGATGCTGTACCTGCTGGTGTTCGGCCATGTGCTCGACGGCCGCGTGGAGCCAAGCCCCGGCGTCAGCTACACGGCCTTTTTGATTCCCGGCCTGGTGATGATGAGCGTGCTGCAAAACGCGTTCGCCAATTCCTCGTCCTCGCTGATCCAGTCGAAGATCACGGGCAACCTGGTGTTCGTGCTCTTGACGCCCCTGTCGCACTGGGAAATCTTCTCGGCGTATGTACTCGCTTCCGTCGCGCGCGGTCTGGCCGTTGGCTTTGGCGTGTTTGCCATCACCTGCTGGTTCGCCGACCTGTCGTTTGTCGCGCCCCTGTGGATCGTCATCTTTGCCTTCCTGGGCGCCGCCATGCTGGGCACCATGGGCCTGATCGCCGGCATCTGGGCCGAGAAATTCGACCAGCTGGCCGCCTTTCAGAACTTCCTGATCATGCCAGCTACCTTTTTGTCGGGCGTGTTCTATTCGATCCACTCGCTGCCGCCGTTCTGGCAGACGGTATCGCACCTGAACCCTTTCTTTTACATGATCGACGGCTTCCGCTACGGCTTCTTCGGCGTGTCCGACGTCAGCCCGTGGCTCAGTCTTTCCATCGTCGCCGGCTTCCTCGTGATCCTGGCGCTGGCATCGATCCGCCTGCTGAAAAGCGGCTATCGTTTGCGTCACTAGTTGCGACACTAATTGCGGCGCCGTTGATTGCGGCACATCCCATCACTACATTATTCAATATCAAGGACTTATCGTGACCACCACTCCAGAACTGATCCACGGCTACCTGTCGGCCGGCCTCGAATGCACACACCTTGAAGTGGAGGGCGATGGCCAGCACTTCCAGGCCGTGATCGTCTCGCCCGCGTTTGTCGGCAAGCGTTTGATCGCCCGCCACCAGATCGTCTATGCGGCGCTGGGCGACCGCATGCGCGAGGAAATCCACGCGCTGTCGATGAAAACCCTGACACCTGAAGAATTCCAAGGATAAGCACATGGACAAGCTCCTCATCAACGGCGGCAACCGCCTGAACGGCGACATCGCCATCTCCGGCGCGAAAAACGCCGCCTTGCCCATCCTGTGCGCCGGCCTGCTGACCGCGGGCGACCTGGACCTGACGAACGTGCCGAACTTGCACGACGTCGCCACCATGCTGAAACTGCTGGGCCAGACGGGCCTGAAAGTGCAACAGGACGGCGACCGCGTGGTCTTGAATGGCAGCGCCATCACCACCCTGGAAGCGCCGTATGAACTGGTGAAAACCATGCGCGCCTCGATCCTCGTACTGGGCCCCATGCTGGCGCGCTTCGGCGAAGCCAAGGTCTCGCTGCCGGGCGGCTGCGCCATCGGTTCGCGCCCCGTCGACCAGCACATCAAGGGCCTGGAAGCGCTGGGCGCCGAGATCCGCATCGAAGCGGGCTACATCTACGCCAAGTGCGCCAAGCTGAAAGGCGCGCGCATCGTGACCGACATGATCACCGTCACCGGCACCGAGAACCTCTTGATGGCCGCGACCCTGGCCGAAGGCGAGACCATCCTGGAAAACGCCGCCTGCGAACCGGAAGTGACCGATTTGGCACACCTGCTGGTGGCCATGGGCGCGAAGATCGACGGCATCGGCACCAGCCGCCTGGTGATCCAGGGCGTCGACGCCTTGCATGGCGCCTCGCACGCGGTCATCGCCGACCGTATCGAGACGGGTACTTTCCTGTGCGCGGTGGCGGCTACCGGCGGCGATATCACCTTGCGCAACGTGCGTACCGACATTCTCGATGCTGCGCTCGACAAGCTGCGCGCCATGGGCCTGACGATGACCTTCGGTGCCGACTGGATCCGCGCCGAGATGTCGGCCCGTCCGAACCCCGTCAGCTTCCGCACCACGGAATACCCGGGCTTCCCGACGGACATGCAGGCGCAGTTCATGGCAGTCAACACGATTGCCAATGGTGCCAGCCGCGTCACCGAGACGATCTTCGAGAACCGTTTCATGCACGTGCAGGAAATGAACCGCCTGGGCGCGGACATCACCATCGAGGGCAACACGGCCATCATCGCCGGCGTCAAGCAGCTGCGCGGCGCGCCCGTGATGGCAACTGATTTGCGCGCCTCGGCGTCGCTGGTGATCGCGGCCCTGGCTGCCGACGGCGAAACCCTGATCGACCGCATCTATCACCTCGACCGCGGCTATGACCGCATGGAAGTGAAGCTGTCCGCCGTAGGTGCCAACATCGTACGTATTAAATAACAAGGAACGAGCATGAACGGATCGAACTACGGTGACAGCTCCCAGCTGATCCTGGCGCTCTCGAAGGGCCGCATTTTTGAGGACACCATGCCGCTGCTGGAAGCGGCCGGCATCAAGGTGCTGGAAAACCCGGAGACCTCGCGCAAGCTGATTTTGGCCACCAACGATCCGAACGTGCGCGTCATCATCGTGCGCGCCAGCGACGTGCCGACCTACGTGCAGTACGGTGCGGCCGATTTCGGCGTGGCGGGCAAGGATGTCCTGCTCGAGCACGGCGGCGAAGGCCTGTACCAGCCGATCGACCTGAATATCGCCTCCTGCCGCATGTCGGTGGCGGTGCAGGCCGGCTTTGACTATGAAAAGGCCGTGCAGCAGGGCGCGCGCTTGCGCGTGGCCACCAAGTTCGTGCACACGGCGCGCGAGCATTTCGCCGCCAAGGGCGTGCACGTCGACCTGATCAAGCTGTATGGCTCGATGGAGCTGGCGCCCCTGGTCGGCCTGTCCGACGCCATCGTCGACCTGGTCAGCACGGGCAGCACTTTGCGCGCAAACAACCTCGTCGAGGTCGAGCACATCATGGAAATTTCATCGCGCCTGGTGGTCAACCAGGCAGCGCTCAAGCTCAAGCGCGAGCGCTTGCAGCCGATTATCGAGGCGTTTGAACGCGCTTCGCAAGCCTAGACACTCAGTAGCAGAAAGCCGATTATGCCGATACAGATACGCAAGCTCGATTCAAGCCAGGATGGTTTCCAACAATCGCTCGATACGCTGCTGGCGTTCGAGGCGGGCACCGATGCAGCGATTGAAACGTCGGTCGCGCAAATCCTGGCCGATGTGAAAACGCGCGGCGACGCCGCCGTACTGGAATACACCAACCGTTTCGACCGCATCCCGCATGGCGGCGCGGCGGAAATGGCGGCCTTTGATATTTCGCAGGCCGAATTGCAGGCGGCCCTGAACGGCTTGCCGTCGGCGCAGCGCGAGGCGCTGCAGATCGCCGCGCAGCGCATCCGCGCTTTCCACGAACGCCAGCGCGAAGAATTGCGCGGTTTTAGCTACACCGAGCCCGATGGCACGGTGCTGGGGCAGAAGATCACGCCGCTGGACCGCGTCGGCATCTACGTCCCGGGCGGCAAGGCTGCTTACCCGTCTTCCGTGCTGATGAACGCCATTCCCGCGCATGTGGCGGGCGTGGGCGAAATCATCATGGTCGTGCCGACGCCCGATGGCGTGAAAAACCAGATGGTGCTGGCCGCCGCCGCAATTGCCGGTGTGACGCGCGTGATCACCATCGGCGGTGCGCAAGCGGTCGGCGCGCTGGCCTACGGCACGCAGACGATCGCCGCCGTCGATAAAATCGTCGGCCCCGGTAACGCCTATGTGGCCGCCGCCAAGCGCCGCGTGTTCGGCATCGTCGGCATCGACATGATCGCGGGGCCGTCCGAAATCCTGGTCCTGTGCGATGGCACGACGGACCCGGACTGGGTCGCCATGGACCTGTTTTCGCAGGCCGAGCACGACGAGCTGGCGCAGGCGATCCTGCTGTGCCCCGATGCCGACTATATCGCCAAGGTCGAAGCGAGCATCGCCAAGCTGCTGCCGACGATGCCGCGCCAGGCCACCATCAGCACGTCGCTGCAGGACAGGGGCGCGCTGATCAAGGTGCGCAGCATGCAAGAAGCGTGTGAAATCGCCAATGCCATCGCGGCGGAACACCTGGAAATATCGGCGGAAAACCCGCAGCAGTGGGCCGAACAGATTCGCCACGCGGGCGCCATGTTCCTGGGGCGCTTTTCGTCTGAATCGCTGGGCGACTATTGCTGCGGCCCCAATCACGTGCTGCCGACCTCGCGCACGGCGCGCTTTTCGTCGCCGCTGGGCGTGTACGACTTCCAGAAGCGCTCGTCCATCATTCACGTCAGCGAAGCTGGCGCGCAAACCCTGGGCCGTGTCGCCGCCACTCTGGCGTATGGCGAAGGCTTGCAAGCGCACGCGCGCAGCGCCGAACTGCGTTTGAAGCCGCAGCCATGACGAAGTTGGCGGAGCGGCCGGACTGGGTCAACCGGGTCTATTGCGAGGACGCGCTGGCGGGGCTGGCGCGCATTCCCGATGGCTCAGTGGACCTGATCCTGACGGATCCGCCGTACAACCTGGGCAAGGATTACGGCAATGCCTCGGATCAGCAGTCCGTGGCTGACTACCTGCGCTGGACGGAGCAATGGATCGATGCGGCGCTGCCCAAGCTGAAAGCCAACGGCAGCCTGTATATCTTTTTGACCTGGCGCTATTCGCCGGAGATCTTCGTCATGCTGAAACAGCGCATGGCGATGATGAATGAAATCATCTGGGACCGCCGCGTGCCGTCCATGGGCGGCAGCGTGCGCAGCTTTTCATCGGTGCACGACACCATCGGCTTCTTCGTCAAGCGCAAGGATTACTACTTCGACCTTGATGCGGTGCGCATCGCCTACGACGCGGCCACCAAGAAAGCCCGTTCGCGCTCGATCTTCATTGGCGCGAAATGGCTGGAAGTGGGCTACAACCCGAAAGACTTGTGGAGTGTCTCGCGCCTGCACAAGGAACACCCGGAACGGGCCGACCACCCGACGCAAAAACCGCTCGAAATCATCGAGCGCATGCTCAAGGCGTCGTGTCCCCCCGGCGGCGTGGTGCTTGACCTGTTCATGGGCAGCGGCACCACGGCGCTGGCAGCCAAGCGCTGCGGACGCGATTTCGTCGGTTTCGAATTGAATCCCGATTACTGCGCCATCATCGAACAGCGCCTGGCGGCACTGGCGCTGGAACTGGCCGAACCGGCTGCTCCAGTGGCGAAGGCCGCCAAGGCGGCCGTGAAGAAACCGGCGGCTGCCAAGAAGCCGGCAACGGCGAAAAAGCCGTCCGCTGTGAAAAAAGCGCCGGCCCGCAAGGCGCGCAGCGCCGCCGTGCCGGAAGACGTCGTCATTTAGTCTCCATTTAATTCCATCAGGAGTGTTTGCAGCATGTCTTTCCTCGATCAGTTAATCAGCAACACCGTTCGCTCCGATGTGCGGGCCGTCAAAAGCTATCAGGTAGCCGATGCCAGTGGTTACATCAAACTCGATGCGATGGAAAACCCGTATCCGCTGCCGCAGCATCTGCGCGAGGAACTGGGCGCGCGCCTGGCCGGTGTGGCGCTGAACCGCTATCCGCCGTCCTACGCCAGCCTGCAGGCGGCCATCTGCGCCAGGCTGGGCGTGCCAAGCGGCTACGACGTCATGCTGGGCAACGGTTCCGATGAACTGATTTCCATCCTGGCCATGGCCTGTGCCCACCAGGAGCCGGGCAAGCGCGCCGTGCTGCTGGCGCCCGTGCCGGCCTTCGTCATGTATGCGCGTTCGGCGCAGTTTGCCGGCATGGATTTCGTCGGCGTGCCCCTGCAGGCCGACTTCAGCCTGGACATGGACGCCATGCTGGCGGCCATCGAACTGCACCGCCCGGCGCTGGTGTTTCTCGCGTATCCGAACAACCCGACGGGCAACCTGTTTGCCAGCGCCGACATCGAGCGCATCATCGCCGCCCTGGGTGACACGGGTATCGCCGTCGTCGACGAAGCGTACGAGCCGTTCGCGCAGCACAGCTTCATGGGCCGCCTGCCCGAATTCGAGAATCTGGTGGTGATGCGCACCGTGTCGAAACTGGGCCTTGCCGGCATTCGCCTCGGCTATATGTCGGCCGCGCCGGCCTTGCTGGCGCAATTTGAAAAAGTGCGTCCGCCGTACAATGTGAATGTGCTGACGCAGGCGGCGGCCGAATTCGCGCTTGAGCACCTCGACGTGTTGAATGCCCAGGCGGACCTGCTCAACAGCGCGCGCGATGCACTGGCGCTGCGCCTGGCGGAACTGCCCGGCGTGACGGTATTTCCCTCGAAGGCAAATTTTCTTCTGATTCGTGTGGCTGATTCCGACGATGTTTGCGCAAAACTGCTTGCCCGCAGGGTTTTAATTAAAAATATGAGTAAAATGCATGCTGCGCTGGCCAATTGCCTGCGCATCAGCGTCAGCACCCCGGAAGAAAATTCCCTTTTTTACGATGCCTTCAAGGCATCCCTCGTTTAGCCTATCGCCAGAGCCTCCCATGAACCGCACCGCAGAAATCACGCGCAACACCAATGAGACGCAAGTTCGCGTCGCCCTCAATCTGGACGGCACCGGCCAGCAAAAGCTCAATACCGGCGTGCCCTTCCTCGACCATATGCTGGACCAGATCGCCCGCCACGGCTTGATCGACCTCGATATCGAAGCGATGGGCGACGTGCATATCGACAACCACCATACGGTGGAAGACGTGGGCATCACCCTGGGCATGGCCGTGGCCAAGGCCATCGGCGACAAAAAGGGCATCCGCCGCTACGGCCATGCGTATGTGCCGCTGGACGAGGCGCTGTCGCGCGTGGTGCTCGATTTCTCGGGCCGCCCGGGCATCGAATACCACATCCCGTTTACGCGCGCCATGATCGCCGGCTTCGACGTCGATCTGACCCTGGAATTTTTCCGCGGCTTCGTCAACCATGCGGGCGTGACCTTGCATATCGACAACTTGCGCGGCACGAATGCCCACCATCAGTGCGAAACCGTGTTCAAGGCCTTTGGCCGCGCGCTGCGCATGGCTGCCGAACTCGACGAGCGCGCGGCCGGCATCATTCCATCGACCAAGGGCAGCCTGTAAGCGCTGGCCGGGATACACTGTCAATTCTGAGATTAAACACATGAATAAAATTGTGGTGGTGGATTACGGCATGGGCAACCTGCGCTCGGTGGCGCAGGCCCTGCGCTTTGTTGCGCCAGAAGCCGATGTGCGCATTTCCGGCGTAGCTGCCGACATCGACAGCGCCGACCGCATCGTCTTGCCGGGCCAGGGCGCCATGCCCGACTGCATGCGCAGCCTGCGCGAATCGGGTGTGCTCGAAGCGCTGTTGCGCGCCACCGACAGCAAGCCCGTGCTGGGCGTGTGCATCGGTGAACAAATGCTGTTCGAGGGCAGCGAAGAGGGCGATGCGGCCGGTCTGGGCTTGCTGCCGGGAAGAGTCGTGCGCTTCCAGCTCGACGGTCAGGTGCAGGAAGACGGCTCGCGCTTCAAGGTGCCGCAAATGGGCTGGAACCAAGTGCGGCAAACGGCGTCCCATGCGATGTGGGATGGCATAGCCGACAATGCGTATTTTTACTTTGTGCACAGCTATTTTGCTCAACCTCAAGAGGCGGCGCACACGGTGGGCGAGACTGTTTATGGCGCGCCGTTCGCTTGCGCCGTTGCCCGTGATAATATTTTCGCGACGCAGTTTCACCCTGAAAAAAGTGCTGCCGCTGGCTTGCAGCTGTACAAGAACTTCGTTCACTGGCAACCCTGACGTACCTTTTGATGTACCTTCGTGGCCTTTCCGGCTTCGCTTCTCACTCACTCTGACACCACACTGACCATGCTGCTTATTCCCGCCATCGACCTGAAAGACGGTCACTGCGTACGCCTGAAACAAGGCGATATGGAACTTGCCACCGTATTTTCCGAAGACCCGGCCGACATGGCCCGCCATTGGCTGATGCAAGGCGCGCGCCGGCTGCACCTGGTGGACCTGAACGGCGCCTTTGCCGGCAAGCCGAAGAACGAAGGCGCCGTGAAAGCCATCCTGAAGGCGGTGCAGGATTTCGCCGTGGAAAACGACATCGAGGAAATCCCCGTGCAACTGGGCGGCGGCATCCGTGATCTCGACACCATCGAGCGCTATCTCGACGCCGGCATCACCTACATCATCATCGGCACGGCAGCCGTGAAAAGCCCCGGCTTCCTGCACGACGCCTGCGGCGCCTTCCCGGGCCACATCATCGTCGGCCTCGATGCCAAGGATGGCAAAGTGGCAACGGATGGCTGGAGCAAGATGTCGGGCCACGAAGTGATCGACCTGGCGAAAAAATTCGAAGCCTACGGCGTCGAATCGATCATCTACACGGACATCGGCCGCGACGGCATGATGGGCGGCATCAATATCGACGCCACCGTCAAGCTGGCGCAAGCCGTCAAGATCCCCGTCATCGCCTCGGGCGGCCTGCACAATATCGGCGACGTGGAAGCGTTGTGCGCGGTCCAGGCCGAAGGCATCGAAGGCGTGATCTGCGGCCGTTCCATCTATGAAGGCACAATCGACCTGGCGCAGGCGCAAGAACGCGCCGACGAACTGACCGACGCCGCCGTTTAAGCCTGCCCGGCCGGGTGTGCGCGTGCATGCCGGCCTGGCGACAATCTGGAAATCATCATGCTTGCAAAACGTATCATTCCCTGCCTCGACGTGACCAATGGCCGCGTCGTCAAAGGCGTCAATTTCACGCAATTGCGCGACGCTGGCGACCCGGTGGAAATTGCCCGCCGTTATGACGAGCAGGGCGCCGATGAAATCACTTTCCTCGACATTACCGCGTCCAGCGACAACCGCGGCCTGATCTTCGACATCATCGAAGCTGTGGCCTCGCAAGTGTTCATTCCGCTGACCGTGGGTGGCGGCGTGCGCGTGGTGGAAGATGTGCGCCGGCTGCTCAACGCAGGCGCCGACAAGGTCAGCATCAACACCTCGGCCGTGACGAACCCGCAACTGGTGTTTGAGGCATCGCAAAAGCACGGCTCGCAATGCATCGTCGTCGCCATCGACGCCAAGCAAGTGTCGCCTGGCAAATGGGAAGTGTTTACCCATGGCGGACGCACCGCGACTGGCCTGGACGCGTTTGAATGGGCGCGTAAAATGGAAAGCCTGGGCGCCGGAGAAATCTTGCTCACCAGCATGGACCGCGACGGCACCAAGGTGGGCTTCGACCTGGGCCTGACGCGCGGCGTGTCGGACGCCGTCAGCATTCCCGTCATCGCCTCCGGCGGCGTGGGCGGCTTGCAGGATCTGGTCGATGGCATCAAGGTGGGGCGCGCGGACGCCGTGCTGGCCGCCAGCATCTTCCATTATGGCCAGCACACGGTACAGGAAGCCAAGCGTTTCATGGCGCAGCAGGGCATCCCCATGCGCCTGGCGTAAACAAAATAGTACCCAGGATAAAGAACATGCAAAACGGAACCATCGTAGCAAGCAATGCCAAGTGGCTGAAAAAGGTCAGATGGGACGAGCACGGCCTGGTGCCCGTGATCGCGCAGGAAGCGGGCAGCAATGACGTGCTGATGTTTGCCTGGATGAACCGCGACGCGCTGGCGCGCACGGTGGAGCTGGGCGAAGCCGTGTACTGGAGCCGTTCGCGCAAGAAACTCTGGCACAAGGGCGAAGAATCGGGCCACACGCAAAAGGTGCTGGAAATCCGCCTCGATTGCGATGAAGACGTGGTCTTGCTGAAAATCGAGCAAGCCGGCGGCATCGCCTGCCATACGGGTCGCCATTCGTGTTTCTTCCAGAAATTCGAAGGCGATGAAAAAACGGGCGAATGGCAAATTACCGACCCCGTGCTGAAAGACCCTGACACGATTTACGCGGAAACCAAGACCAAATGAGTGAAACTTTAAAGCGCCTGGCCGCCGTGATCGAATCGCGCAAGCTGGCTAACGGCGGCGACCCCGCCACTTCCTATGTCGCACGCCTGTTTGCCAAGGGTGATGATGCCATTCTGAAAAAAATCGGCGAAGAAGCGACGGAAACGGTGATGGCCGCCAAGGATGCGCGCCGCGACAATGACCCATCGAAGGTCTTGTACGAATGTGCCGACCTGTGGTTTCATTCGCTGGTGATGCTGGCGCAGTTCGACCTGACGCCGCAGCAGGTGCTCGATGAGCTGGCGCGCCGCGAAGGCCTGTCCGGCCTGGAAGAAAAGGCGGCGCGCAAGGATGAGCTGCGCGACGCCGGCGAAACAGACAAACACTGACCTACTGGAGCGTGCGTGGATAACTGTATTTTTTGCAAGATTGCTGCAAAACAAATTCCTTCTTCCATCGTGTATGAAGACGAGGACTTGCTGGCCTTCAAGGACATCAACCCGGCCGCCCCCGTGCATTTGCTGCTGATCCCGAAACGCCACGTGGCCAGCCTGTCCGACTGCGACGATAGCCATACGGACATGCTGGGCAAGCTGCTGCGCCTGGCGCCGAAACTCGCCGCCGAGTTCGGTTGCGCCGTCAGCCATGACGCCGATGGCACGCCTGCCGGCGGCTTCAAGACCATGATCAACAGCGGCCCGAACGGCGGTCAAGAGGTGTATCACTTGCACATGCATGTGTACGGCGGTCCCCGTCCCTGGCGCGGCCAGCACTGATTTCGCCGTGCGCCGGGTTCACGTGTATACTATCGGCATTGGTTGACGCTATTCGGGCACCGTCCCGCAAGGAGAATGTGATGGGTTCATTGAGTATTTGGCACTGGCTGATCGTTCTGGTCATTGTGATGCTGGTCTTCGGCACCAAGAAACTGGGCAATATCGGCGGTGATATCGGCAAGGCCGTCAAAGGCTTCAAGGATGGCGTCAAGGGTGAAGATGATGCTCCGGCAGCCAACACCCCTCCTGTTGCGCCATCGCAAGTGGCCGACAAAAGCACCATCGACGTCGAGACGAAAGAGAAAAGCAAGTTCTGATAGCGTGGCGGGGCGCTTGCCTCGTCCGGTAACAGCCCTTGTCAGCTTATGATCGATCTCGGTCTCTCTAAAATCGCCATCATCGGCGTGGTTGCGTTGATAGTCATCGGCCCTGAAAAGTTGCCGAGAGTAGCACGCATGGCCGGCACCCTGTATGGCCGTGCGCAACGCTACCTGAACCAGGTGAAATCCGAAGTCTCGCGCGAAATTGAAATGGAAGAGCTGAAAAGCCTGCAGAAGGAAGTGCAGGATGCGGCCCATTCCGTCAAGCAAAGCGTGGAGAAATCCATGCATGGCGTGGAAAACTCGATCTCCGGCAACCTGGCCGAGGTGGAGAACGCCTGGCGCGGCGATTCCAGCTCGTATGATGGGCACCACGATGCCCATGAAGCGATGCTGCGCGCCACCAATGAAGACCTGGTCCGCAAGGCGCGGGAATTTCGCCGCAAGAAGCTGGTGCGCAATTCCGCCATCCCTGGCTGGTACAAGCAGCGCCATGGCGGCAAGCAGCACGTGCAGTCGGCGGCCGCCCGCGTGGCGCGTTTCCGTCCGCGCGCCAGTTCCTCTTCCTTTTACTCATGAGTAGCAAATCCCCGGTGGAAGAAACCTTTATCTCGCATCTGGTCGAGCTGCGCAACCGTCTGGTCAAGGCCTCGATCGGCATCGCCGTCGTCTGTGCCGTGCTGTTCTACTGGCCCGGCCCCTCGCAAATCTACGATTTTATTGCGGAGCCGATGATCGCCTCGCTGCCGGCCGGTTCGAAAATGATCGCCACCGGCGTCATCTCGCCGTTCCTGGTGCCGATGAAAGTGACGCTGGTAATCGCCTTCATCGTCGCCTTGCCCTGGGTGCTGTACCAGATGTGGGCCTTCATCGCCCCCGGCCTGTACACGCATGAAAAGCGCCTGATCGCGCCGCTGGTGATTTCATCGTCCCTGCTGTTCATCGCTGGCGTGGCCTTCTGCTATTTCTTTGTGTTTGGCCGCGTATTTCACTTCATCAGTGATTTTTCGCCATCGTCGATTGCCGTCACGCCCGATATCGAAAACTACCTCGATTTCGTCATGTCGATGTGTCTGGCCTTTGGCGCCACGTTTGAGGTGCCCGTGGTGGTGGTGATCCTGGTGCGCATGGGCCTGGTCAGCATCGCGAAACTCAAGGAAATACGTCCCTACATCATCGTCGGCGCCTTCGTGATTGCCGCCATCGTCACGCCGCCGGATGTGGTCAGCCAGTTCTCGCTGGCCATCCCCATGTGCTTGCTGTTCGAGCTGGGCCTGCTGGTGGCGCCCATCTTCGTCAAGGCCACCCAGGCACCGGAAGAAGCGTCCTAGACGCTCTACAATACTCGCAAGCAAAAGCCGTTGACCTCCTCCGGGAGCAGCGGCTTTTTTATCGCCGAATTAGTAGGTGAGTGCTTACTGCAGCATCAATTTGCTGAAGATGCCCAGGTTGAGCAGGATCAAGGTACTCATCATCCAGTACACGTGTTTCATGTCCGCACCCTGCCGCAAGTCCAGGCGTTCCAGGCGGGCATCGAATTTTTGTTCGGAATGATTGAATCGGGCATCGAACCTCTGTTCCAGAGCATCTATTCTGCTATCGAACTTTTGCTCCAGCGCATCTATTCTGCTATCGAGTTTCAGTTCCAGCGCATCTATTTTCACATCAAGGGCCTCCACCCTGGTGTCGACTCTTTGCGCCAGCAGCTTGATTTCTCCCAGCAGATTACACTCCAGCGCCGCCAGTTCGCCATGCACGACCACGGCTGACCCCAGCACCTCGCCCAGGGCCGCCGCATGGGCTTCCGCTTGCTGCACGGGCACGCCGGCCGAGGTGAGGCGTTTGGCGTAATCGAGGGTGTCGAACTGGATGGGCATATGCATGGACGCTCCTGAAATCCAGCCTAGCAGAAAAATCGGCAATTGCCAGTGAGGAGAACGGTGGTGCCTGCCTTCTTATCAGCTTAATGGACAAGACAGCGAGTAGTTTGTGGCGGCGCAAACGCATGCAAAAAGGGCGCCGTAGCGCCCTTTGCAAGGTGAGGATGCGTAGCGCTTAATTCATCAATTCCTTGATGACTTTCACGGGTGCGCTGCCATAGCTGAGGAATTGCTCGTGGAAATCCTTCAGCACGAACTTGCTGCCCAGCGCCTGCTTGCGCTGTTCGCGCAAGTCCATGATTTCGCTGTAGCCGCTGAAATAGCTGGTCAGTTGCACCGAGCTCAGCTGCACGCGGCGCCATTTTTCCGTCGCTTCACGCTTGGTCTGGAAGGCCTGGCGCGTCAGCAAGTCGAGTGCTTGTGCTTCCGTCATGCCCAGTACGTGTACGCTGTAGTCGAGGATGGTATTGGTGACGCTGCGCAAATTCCACTTCGAATACATCAGCCACATTTCCGGCGCGTTATTGCCATAGCCCGATTCAAGCATCATGCGCTCGCCATACACGGCCCAGCCTTCGATCATGGCGCCGTTGCCGAAGATGGACTTGACCAGCGAGGGCGACTTGTTGGCATACACGAGCTGCGTGTAGTGGCCGGGGATGGCTTCGTGGATATTCAGGATCTGCAAGATCCAGTGGTTGTATTCGCGCAAGCTGCTTTCCGCCTGTTCCGGCGTTTCGCCGTCGAGTGGCGTCACGTTGTAATAGGTACGGTCCTGCGGGCGATACGGGCCGGGGGCCTCGATGCTGGCGCCCGCCACGCCGCGCTGGTAAGCGGGTGTTTCACGCACGACCAGGGGCTTTTTCGGGTCCATCGTCAGCAGGTTGTGGCTGGTTACCCATTCCTGCAGTTCCGGGATCTGGCGGCGAATTTCCGGCACGAAGTCGGCAGCTGCCACATGCTTGCTGGACAGCTTGTCGATCACCATGCCGATCTTCGCCGTGCGGTCCGCTGGCTTGGCCGTGGCGCCCATGGTTTTCAGCCACAGCTCGTCGGACAGGCTATCCATGTGCTCGAGCAGCTTTTCGCGCGCGGCCAGGGCTTTCTGGTACATCTGCTCGGCGCTCACGCTGGCCTGGATATCGTAGGCAAATTTCTGTTCATACAAATCCTTGCCGATGCGGAAAGAGCGCGCATTGCCGTTCTGCGCCAGCGCCGCATCCTGTTCCGTCAGCCAGGCGGCATAGCCTTGCACGGCCGTGCGGGCTGCGGCGATGCGCGCGTTGTACAGCTGTTTTTCCGCCGGCGTCAGGATGGATGCCTGTGCCGTCTTGTTCAGGTCTTCAAGCACGCTGAGCACACCAGCGCTCTGGGCGATGGCCAGCTGCGTGTGTTCGCGCGTGGGGTTGACGATGCTGGCGCGCGCGGCTGCATAGTATTGCGGCACGCTGGCGATGCGCTTGAGCAAGGTGCGCAGGCGCTGCGGCTGGGCCGCGTATTCCGTGTTCAGGATGAAGTCGATGGAACCGGCCACGTTGTACTGGGCGGGATTCCATTCGAATTCGCGGAACGTGGTCAGATACCAGCGGTCCGATTGCAGTTTATTCGTCAGCAAGGCCAGATCGGTACGTTGCTTGTCCGACATTTTGCTCGCATTCAGCTTGCCGAACTTGCCCAGCCATTCTTCGATGAAGGCCAGTTGCTTCTGGCGGCTGGCCGCGTCGGGGATGCTCAGGTTGGCGGCGCCATCGTACTTGCCGACCGAAATCGCACTTTCCGGGTCCAGGCGCCACAGGGCCGTGAGGAATTGGCCACTGAGGTTATTCATGGAGCGGTCGCTGCTGTTCTCGCTGGCGACGGCTGCGACCGTGGCAGCCGTTGCAGTCGTGGCGACGGCCGCCTTCTTGCTGACGGTTTTTTTCTTGCTGCTGCTGGTGCTGGCCTTGCCGCTTTTCTGCGGCTTCTTGGCGGCGCTGGCCGGTGTCAGGCTAAAAGCCATCATCAATGCGGCGAGCACAACTTTGTTTTTTATCGGCATATTTTATCTCTTGAATATTTTGTCGTTTGTTAGTATCAGAAAATAATGAACTGATAATATAAGTAACAAACAATTATTGAAAGGTTGGCCTTGCTTGCCTGGGCGGCCCAAAGATTAGCATTAATTGCCGCCGCTGCGCGGTTTTTTGCGCCGGGAGCGCGTGGCCTAGACGACGATGGCGCCGCCATGCAGCATGTCCTGGTGGCGCGCATTCAGGGTCGCCACGGCATCCTTGCCGCGCGCCATGCCGGTGGCGTGGATTTCGATGTCTTGCGTGTAGCGCTGGCTGACGCGCACCGTGTAGGACTGGAACAGCCAGCTCCAGAAATTGGTTTCATAGACGGCTTCATCCATGTCGCGCCATTTGACACCCATGAGTTTCTTTTTCCACGGCAAGATGCCGGATGCCAGCCACACGCCTGCCTCGTCGTAGTACAGCTGATAGCTGCGTATCGTCAGCAGGCGGTAGCCGACGATCAGGGCCGAGCCGATCAGCACGACGAAGGCGGCGCGCGCGTTGTATTTGAAGGCCAGCGGCAGGGCGGCAAAAAACAGCAGCACGGCAATGACGAAAGTGCTGACGTAGGCGGTCCAGGATTTGCCGCACAAAAAGGTGGCGCGCTGGCCGGCGGTGGTGGCGATAAAGTCGGTCATGGGGCAAGAAAGAAGAACGGAAAAACGATCATCGCATGGAACGCGGCTTCCCGTTTATTTTTCAAGCTCATTGCTTCAACCCCTCTTGCAGCATGCCCAGCATGTCGTTGGCCGACATGCGCGCAGCCGCGTCGCTGCCTTCCAGCAAGCTGTCGGCCAGGTCGCGCTTGTGCTGGTGCAATTCGACGATGCCTTCCTCGATCGTGTGTTTCGCCACCAGGCGGTAAATGGTGACGGGGCGCAATTGCCCCATGCGGTGGGCGCGATCGGAGGCCTGGTCTTCCACGGCCGGGTTCCACCACGGGTCCATGTGGATCACGTAATCGGCCGCCGTCAGGTTGATGCCCATGCCGCCCGCTTTCAGGCTGATCAGGAAAACATCGCCTTCGCCCGCCTGGAAGGCGTCGACCCGACGTTTGCGCTCTTGCATGGGCGTGCTGCCATCGAGGTACTGATAGCTGACACCATGCTGCTCCAGGTGCTGGCGGATCAGGGTCAGATGGTCGACGAACTGGCTGAAGACGAGCACCTTGTGGCGGTTTTCCAGCAAGCCCGACAGCAGCTCTGCGAACGCCGCCAGCTTGCTGCTGGCCAGGCCCAGTTCGGGCGCCACCAGTTGCGGATTGCAGCAGGCGCGGCGCAGCTTCATGATTTCCGCCAGGATCTGGATGGCTTTCTTGGACGCTGGCCCTTCCACCATGGCCAGCTTTTCCAGCGCTTCGCGGCGCAGGGATTCGTACAGCGCCGTTTCCTGCGGCGACAACTCCACTTCCAGCACGATTTCCGTGCGTGACGGCAATTCCGACAGCACTTGCGTCTTCGTGCGGCGCAAGATGAATGGCGCGATCAAGCGGCGCAAACGCAGGCGCGCGCCGGCTGCCGCGCGCTTGTCCTGATCTTTCTCAATGGGCCCCGCGAAGCGCAGGTTGAACTGGTCGAGGGTACCCAGCAAACCGGGATTGATGAAGCGGAACAGATTCCACAATTCGCCCAGGTGGTTTTCCAGTGGCGTGCCGCTGGCCACCATGCGGAAATCACCTTGCAGCGCCATCACGGCTTGCGAGCGCTTGGTGGCGCCATTCTTGATGGCCTGCGCTTCGTCGAGCACGATGGTATGCCAGCGCACGCCGGC
Source organism: Janthinobacterium pasteuri (assembly GCF_051380775.1). Classification (NCBI taxonomy): domain Bacteria; kingdom Pseudomonadati; phylum Pseudomonadota; class Betaproteobacteria; order Burkholderiales; family Oxalobacteraceae; genus Janthinobacterium; species Janthinobacterium pasteuri. Next base: position 82,149 of record NZ_JBNYXS010000006.1, read on the forward strand.
AAACATGGTCGCTTCCTGCTGCAGCAAGCCATAGCTGGCCACCACCACGTCGAACGGCTGCAATGTTTCCAGCATGTCGGCCCGGTCGCCGCTGCCGAACAGTTTGACCTTCAAGGTGGGCGCGAAGCGCTGCGCTTCGCTGATCCAGTTCATGCACACGGACGTGGGGGCGACCACCAGGGTGGGGCCGTTGGGCGCGCGCGCCAGGATCAGCGCCAGCGCCTGCAATGTTTTACCTAAGCCCATGTCGTCGGCCAGGCAGGCGCCCACGCCCCAGTGCGCCAGGCGCGCCAGCCATTCAAAGCCGGCCAGCTGGTAGTCGCGCAAGTCCGCCTGCAGCGTACTGGGCAGCTGCGGTTGAAAGTCGTCGAGTGCGCGCAGGCGCAGCAAGTGTTCGCGCCACAATTTGTCGGCCTTCACGCCGCCCGCGTCGTTGGCCAGCTCTTCCAGCGCGAAGGCGGCCAGCGGGTGGATGTGCACGCCATCGGCATGCGCCTCGCCGTACGCGGCCAGTTCCGACAGCCGCCGGTGAAGCTCATCGCTCAGCGCCAGAAACTGGTTGTCGCCCAGGGCCACGAAGCGGCTTTTATTGTTCTGCATCAAGTCGAGCAGGGCGCGCAAATCCATCACCTTGTCTTCATCGATCTGCACTTCGCCGCTGGCGGCAAACCAGTCTTTTTCGCTCTTGATATTCAGGCGCATCTGGCCGCTGTCGATGCGTTTCGACACGCGCATGGTTTCGCCTTCGGGCCAGGCCAGCACGATGCCAGCGGGGTCCAGCGTCTGCAATTCCACCAGCAATTGCAGGCCCAGGGCAGGCTGGCCCAGCAGCCACTCGCCGTGCTCTTCTTCCGCTTCTTCCAGTACCCGGCAGCGGCCTATGAGCTGGCGCTGCGCTTCGCGCTCCCCATTCAGGTCGCGCCGCGCCTGCACAGCCCGGCCCGCCACATCGGCAAACACGCTTTCGGCGCCGCTACCCGGTGCGTAATAGGCGCCGTTGTCGAGCAGGGGCCGCACGAGGATCTGCATTTTCAGGCCCTGCTGGTAGGGCAGCAGGTGCACGTGCAGGCGGTGGTCGGCCGTGATCGCTTCCGCGTCGCCGGCGCCGCCGCCAATATCCGATTGCACGGTGACCATCGAGGAGATGGCGCCGATCGCCTGCATGACCTGTTTTTCCGCATGCAGGGGTACGGACAAGCCCAGGCCTACGATGGCGCCGATGCGCCGGTGCTCGTCGAGGATGTGCACCACGCGCAAGCGCGTCGGCGTTTCGCGCTGTACCACCACATTGCTGCCGCTGTCGGGCAGGGGCGGTTGCATGCCCAGCCACAGTTGCCCCTCGTGCGATTTGATGAGGAGCTCGGGCGCGCCGGCGATCAGTTCCACTCTTGTGTCGGGGTGATCGAGCCAGAAGACAAGCGGGTGGCCCACCAGCAAGACGGCGGCCTTGTCGAGCTCGACTTCATAGCGCGGTGCCGACGAATAATATTGTTTGAAGGGCGCGATGCTGCCTGCCGCGCGGGCGTCTTGCGGCGTGAGGAAATCGATGTCGCCCGCCTCTTCGGCCAGGCGTTTCAAGCCCATGGCGCGGCCCTTGCTCCAGCCGCCGCGCGCGTCGCGTTTCTGCTCGCGCACTTCCACGGCCGTCAGGCCGAAGCGCGGGTCGAACGCCACCAGCCACACCAGGCGCGACACGCCGCCCAGCGCTTCGGCGGGTGCGTTCTGTTGCAGGTTGATGAGGGCGCTCAACTGGCGCTGCCACGCTTCCTGGCGCTCGAACCACGGCGCCATGTCCGTCAGACCGTGCTGCGCCCGCTTGCCCGTCGCATAGCGCTCCTGCTGCGGCTCGCCCATCAAGCCCAGCAAGCCGGCTGCCTGCGCGGCGATCAAATCGTAGCCGGCCGCGTCCGCTTGCTGCACCAGCGATCGCAGCTGGTCCTTGCGTTCGCTCAATTGCGGTAGCGCCAGCCAGTAGTACAGCAAGGCCTGGAACAGCTGTGCCTGCAGTCCCGTTTCCCAGCTGCGCGTGGGGATGCTTTCCGCCAGTTGCACGCCGGCGCGCACCAGGCGCAAGGTGTTGAGTTGCTGGTAGACGATGCTGTCGTGGTTCGGCTGCGCGTGCAGCGCGATATCGAGGTAGGTCTCCGCGCTTTTCAGCAGCTTGGCGTCATTGCCGCGCAGCAGGGCCAGCACGTACAGGTGGCCGCCGATGCCTGTAAAGCACAGCTTGCGTTTGCCTGCCTCCTTGCGCAGCCCTTTCAGGGCCGTTTCAAAGCCCGCCACGGCGTGCGCATGTTCGCCGCGCAACAGGGCGATGCTGCTATCGACAAACAGCGCCTGCGGTCCCTGCTGGCCCGCCAGGTAGCGCGCAGCCGCGTCGAGTTCGCCGCACAGCAGGGCATCTTCGGCCAGGGCCAGCGGCAGGGCGGCGCCGATATGGTCGCCGGCCGCCGCCTGGCGCGCGTGGTGGGCGCGCGCATAGGTGCGGATGGCGTGCGCCGTGGCCGGCTCGCGCGGCGCATTGCCCAGCAGCACGGCCAGGATGTCATCCTGCAGTTGCGGCATGACGAAAGACAACATTTCCGGCTCGAACGGGCGGCCGAAAATCTCGATCAGCGGATGCAGCTGCTGCGCTTCATAGCAAGCCATGCAGGCGGCCAGGATGGCGGCCACGTGGCGTACCTCGTCATTGCGCAAGAGGGCGATGCGCAAGCGCGCCACGCCTTGCCGGTAGCTGCGCAATTCCACATAGCCATCCCAGTTGCGGCGCACGGGATTGATCAGCTCGATGGCCTGGCACAGGTCGCGAAACACCAGGTGCTCGATGGCGGCGCGCATGGCGGGCCAGCGCAGCTTCGCCTCGCAGGCATAGCCCCGTCCCACCACTTCGGACGCCAGCGCGTGCCGCGTCAAATGCTGCAGCATGCCCGTGACGGTGAGCAGGGCAAATGGTGTGCCATCCGGCTCGACGACATTGGCGCGCTGCAAGTGTTCATACACGGCATGCTTGCCCACCGGTTCGCCCGCGATGGCCAGCAAGGCCAGGATCATCTGTTCGTGCTGCTCCAGGGCGGCGAATTCGTCTAGCAGGAGCTGGTCGAGATGCGGGTCGGTCATGCGGGCAAATTGGCGATATGCACGGGCGGCTCGCCAGCCACCACGGGCAAGCCGAACACGCGCTGGTAGAAATACAGTTCCGCGTCCAGCGTGCGCACGATGTTTTCCGCCTTGCGGAAGCCGTGTCCCTCGCCTTCCAGCGGTACATACGCGACGGGCACGCCGCGTGCCCGCAGGGCGTCGACCATCAGCTGCGACTGCTGCGGCGGCACGACCTTGTCATCGAGGCCCTGGAAGAAAATCATCGGGCGCGACAACTTATCCGTGTGGTGGATGGGCGAGCGCTCGCGGTACAGCGCCTCGGCTTGCGGCTGCGAAGCGATCAGGTAATCGGTGTAGCGCGATTCGAACTTGTGCGAATCGTTGTCCAGGCCCTTCAGGTCGGACACGCCATAGTAACTGGCGCCCGCCTTGAAGACGTCGTGGAAGGTCAGGGCGCACAGGGTCGTCAGGCCGCCCGCGCTGCCGCCGCGGATGATCAGGCGTTCCGGGTCGGCCAGGCCGTTGGCCGCCAGGTAGCGCGCGCCGGCGATGCAGTCTTCCACGTCGACGATGCCCCATTGCCCGCGCAGCGCGTCGCGGTATTCGCGGCCAAAACCGCTGCTGCCGCCATAGTTGACGTCGAGCACACCGATGCCGCGGCTGGTCCAGTACTGCGTCGCCAGTTTCAAGGTATTGCTGGCCATGCTGGTGGGGCCGCCGTGGCTGATGACGATGACGGGTGGCAAGGTTCCTGCCGGCGCCTGTACGTCGCCATTGGTAGGCGCATAAAAGAAGGCATAAGCCGTGCGGCCATTGTTGCTAGGAAAGCTCACGCTGCGCGGCACGGACAGGTAGTCGAGCGCGGGCAAGTGGGCGATCGACTGCGCCAGCACTTCCAGTTCATGGTTCGACAGGTCGATGCGCGCCAGTTCCAGCGCGATGGTGGGGCTGCCGCCCAGCAGTGCGACGAAGCCGGGTCCCACGCGCAGTTCGCGGATTTCCTGGTACGGGTGGGGAATCGGCTCCAGTTTCGCCTCCGCCACGTTCAATTGCGCCAGGTAGCTGACGCCGGCCTGGATATACGTGCAGACGATCTCGTCGTCGGACAGAAAACCGTACATGCTCGCACCGAAAGTCCAGTGCGGCGTGGCAAATTCCGCTTCCATCGGGCACAGCGCCTCGATGTCGGCGCCGTGCAGGCGGTACAGATTCCACCAGCCGCTGCTGTCGGAAACGAAGTGCAGCACACCGCCCGGTGACCATTCCGGCTGGCAAATCGACTCGCGCGCGCCACCGGCGATCAGGCGTGGCGAACCCAGGCTGCCATCCGCGTGCACGTCGGCCAGCCACAGTTCCGTGCCTTGCCATGGCAGGCGCGGATGGTCCCAGCTGATCCAGGCCAGCTGGCTGCCGTCCGGCGACAAGCGTGGCGCCGCATAAAAATCGTGGCCCCGCGCCAGCACCGTGTCGCGCCCGTCGAAGCCGACGCCCGCCAGGCAGTTTTCCGGATGCGCGTGGCCTTCTGCCGGATGTTGCTCGCGCACGGCGATCAGGCGGGAATGGGCCGCATCGACGACGAAGTCTGCGTGACGCGTGCTGCCGCCCGTGGTAAAGGCTTCCGGCGCGCCGTCGCCGGCTACGCGGTACAGGCAATTGTCGGCGAAATGCGAAAAATACACGGTGCCACCGGCCACGGCATACGCGCCGCCGCCGTATTCATGTACGCGGGTGCGCACATTGAAGGGCGCCGGCGTCAATTCATCGACACGCGCGCCGCGCTGGCGCAGCAGGGTGTTGCGGCCCGCCTCGCTGGCGCGCCCGGCCAGCCAGAACACGTCGGCGCCATCCGCACCGCCCAGGGCCAGCTGCGTCAGCGGCGAGGCGCCAGCGGCGACGATGGCCGCGCTGATCGGCGATGGCCAAATGCCATAAGGGGTACTGGATGCGGTCGAGGTCATGCGGGCTCCGTGTAGTGAAGGGATCAAGGGCCGCCAGGCAGGGTCAGGGCGCGCGGCGGCGTGCATCATCATAATGGAAGGGCTGGCACAACGAAAGTCATCACTGTGCGTGGCAAATGCTGCAAAGTGGCACTGGAATCAATGAAATGGCGGCGATTGGATGCGATAATACCGCTTCTCCAAGCTCGATTGCCTGCCATGCCACAATTTGCTCCGCTCCAGAATGATACTTTCCTGCGCGCCCTGTTGCGCCAGCCGACCGAGCACACCCCAGTCTGGCTGATGCGCCAGGCGGGCCGCTACCTGCCCGAATACCGCGCCACGCGCGAGCGGGCCGGCTCCTTCCTGGGCCTGGCAAAGAATCCCGATTACGCGACGGAAGTGACCTTGCAGCCCCTGGAGCGCTTCCCGCTCGACGCGGCGATTTTGTTTTCCGACATCCTGACGGTGCCTGACGCCATGGGTCTGGGCCTGTATTTCGCCGATGGCGAAGGGCCGAAGTTCGAGCGTCCGTTGCGCACGGAGCAGGACGTGAAAGCCTTGCAAGTGCCGGACCTGGAATCGCTTGACTACGTTTTCAAGGCCGTCACGCAAATCCGCACAGAACTCAATGGCCGCGTGCCGCTGATCGGTTTTTCCGGCAGCCCGTGGACGCTGGCGTGCTACATGGTGGAAGGCGGCGGCTCGAAAGAGTTCCATACCATCAAGAAGATGCTGTACAGCCGCCCGGACCTGATGCACCACATCCTGGCCATCAACGCCACCTCCGTGGCGCAGTACCTGAATGCGCAAATCGATGCCGGCGCGCAAGCCGTGATGTTTTTCGATTCCTGGGGCGGTGCGCTGGCCGATGGCGCCTACCAGGAATTTTCGCTGGCCTACATGCAACAAGTGGTGGCGCAATTGAAACGCGACAAGGATGGCGTCAAGATTCCCGCCATCGTGTTTACCAAGGGCGGCGGCCAGTGGATCGAGCAGATCGCCGACATCGGCGCCGATGCCGTGGGCCTGGACTGGACCGTTAACCTGACGCGCGCGCGCCAGATGGTGGGACATAAAGTGGGCTTGCAGGGCAATCTCGACCCCGCCATCCTGTTCGCCAGCCCGGAGCAGATCCGCGCCGAAGTAGCCAAGGTCTTGAATGCCTTCGGCGCGCCGTCGGCAGGCACGGGCCACGTGTTCAACCTGGGCCATGGCATTTCCCAGTTCACGCCGCCGGAGTCGGTGGCTGCTATGGTGGAAGCAGTGCACAGCATGAGCCGCGCCATGCGCAGCGGCCAGTAAGTATTCGCTTCCCCCTGGTTCAGGGGCAAGAAAAGGCAGGCTTTCCGGCGGAAGCCTGCCTTTTTCTTTGCTGCGCCTTAGCAAGAAATACCGACTTATGCACAATTTTTTTTGCTGCGGAAATAAGAGGCAGTGTAAAAGCCATGCCCGGGGGGACTCTGCAAGTGCTTGATTATTAAGGGGTAAAAAATCCATTGACTGGCGAACTTTGTTGCTATTGATAAGGTTGTTCTTTCGTTCGCTTGCCTTATTCCTTCATTGTCCACAAAGTTATCAACAGATTCTGTGGATAAAATTGAAAAGTATTTTGTTAACCGATACTTAGCGCCGATGTTCAGGTTTCAGCTGAAGTGCATGTTGCAGTGCATGATAATTTCACAATGTTTCGTCGTCCGTCAGGTAAAAACGAACGCTTGCCCGGCAATTGTCAATTTTGCCGCGTGCCGCCCGCGTTTTTCCCGCTCGGACGCCTCAAAATGGCGCTGATTTCTGTATAAATAAATTACAAATGGTTCAGTTATGCACAGCGGCGAAAATGTCCCACGGATTTATCACCTCCCGGGCATCAATTTTTAAGTCATTGATTTTAAATAGTTAATTTTTCTTGCGTGCCCCTCTTGACGGCGATCAAAATTTTCTATCCACATTTTTCTGAAAGTTAATTTTGCTTTGTCCACAAAGTTATCCACAGAATTTTTTTCAGGCAGCATGCCACGCGGTGGCGTCCGCCGTTAGGCGTTTGATGGATGAAACAAGTATCATGGCCCGCTGGCTTGATGCCTGACATCCCGCCGCACCATTGACCTTGCTGCGCGCTTTTTTATTGAGATAGGCCAACTCCCCATGTCGCAGTGCATTTTGACGTCGTGCATCCTGAAAATCGCGCTCGACACGCCCTTGAACGCCCTGTTCGACTACCGCTGGCACGCGGCGTCGGCTGATGTGGACGCTGCCGCTGCCGTGCCTCTGCCGCAAGTGGGACAGCTGGCGCTGGTGCCGTTCGGCCGGCGCGAAGTGATGGGGCTGATCGTCGGCGTGTCCGACAGCACCGACGTGCCCGCCGCGAAATTGAAGGACGTGCTGGCCGTGCGCAGCCAACTGGCGCCGTTGTCGGAACAGTGGCTGGCGCTGGCCGCCTTTGCCGCCGATTACTACCAGCGTCCGCTGGGCGAGGTGGCGCTGCCGGGCTTGCCGAAGAATTTGCGCGTGCTGACCACCGTGGCGCTGGACCGCGCCATCAAGAAGCTGGCCAAGCTGGCCAATGCCCACGATGGCACGCCGCTCAACATGCCGGCGCTGAATGCCGCCCAGCAAGAGGCGGCCGACGCCATCGGGGGCGCCCAGGGTTTCAAGCCCACCCTGCTGTACGGCGTGACGGGCAGCGGCAAGACGGAAGTGTATCTGCAAGCCTGCGCCCAGGTGCTGGCGCGCGACGAGGCGGCGCAAATCCTGATCCTGGTGCCGGAAATCAATTTGACGCCCCAGCTGGAAGGCAATATCCGCGCGCGCTTTCCCGGCGTCATGCTGGCGACCCTGCACAGCAGCCTGTCCGAAGGCGAGCGCATGCTGCACTGGCTGGCCGCCCACCAGGGCCAGGCGCGCATCATCCTTGGCACGCGGCTGGCCATCCTGGCATCCTTGCCCAAGCTCAAGCTGATCGTCATCGACGAGGAGCACGATCCTTCCTACAAGCAGCAGGAAGGCTTGCGCTATTCGGCGCGCGACCTGGCCGTGTGGCGCGCCTGGCAATTGCAGATACCCATCGTGCTGGGTTCGGCCACGCCCTCGCTGGAAAGCTGGCACCACGCGCAGACGGGGCGCTACCGCAAGCTGGAGTTGCGCGAACGGGCCGTCAAGAACGCAGTGTTGCCACGCGTCAAGATACTCGACATGGAGCGTGACCGGCCGAATGATGGCCTGACGTCGCATCTGGTCGCTGCCTTGAAACTGCGCATGGAGCGTGGCGAGCAGTCGCTGCTGTTCTTGAACCGGCGCGGCTATTCTCCCGTCATCTGCTGCGAATCGTGCGGCTGGATCAGCAATTGCACGCGCTGCACCTCGTTCATGGTGCTGCACAAGCCGGAACACCGCTTGCGCTGCCACCATTGCAGCCTGGAACTGCGCATTCCCCGTCATTGTCCCACCTGCGGCAACGTCGATTTGCAACCGCTGGGACGCGGCACGCAGCGGGTGGAAGAGGGCTTGCAGCAATTGTTTCCTGAGGCGCGCATTTTGCGCATCGATGCCGATTCCACGCGCAAGAAGGGTAGCGCACAGGAAGCGTTCGACACCGTGCACCGGGGCGAAGTGGATATTCTGATCGGCACGCAGATGGTGGCCAAGGGTCACGATTTCAAAAAGCTGACCCTGGTGGGCATTTTGAATCCGGACACGGCCCTGTTTTCGCAGGATTATCGGGCCAGCGAGCGGCTGTTTGCCCAGCTGATGCAGGTGGCGGGCCGGGCCGGGCGGGCCGCGCAGACGGAAGGCGGCAGCGTTTCCGAAGTGCTGATCCAGACGCGCTATGCACGCCATCCGCTGTACGACGCCGTCGTCAACCACGATTACGACCATTTCGCCACCACCTTGCTCGAAGAGCGGGCGCAGGCGGCGCTGCCGCCGTATCTGTTCCAGGCCCTGCTGCGCGCCGAGGCGCCCGAGCTGGCCACGGCCATCGAATTCCTGCAGGCGGCCAAGGAGTGCATGGCGCACCCGCAGGTGACCATCAATGACCCGATTCCCATGAGCATGACGCGCGTGTACAACGTGGACCGCGCCCAGTTGCTGCTGGAATCGCCCTCGCGGCCCGCGCTGCAGGCGTTTTTAAAAGAATGGCTGACTGAGTTGCGCGCCATGAAGTCGCGCGTGAAATGGTCGCTGGAAGTGGACCCGCTGGATATTTAAATCAAGTCAGGTAGTCGCGCGCCGATTTGACGATCTGCTCGGACAGCAGCTTGGTAAACGGCGTGTCCAGGGTCCAGGCATGCCAGCTCAGCGGTACGTCCAGGGTGCTGCCCGGCATCAGATCGACCAGTCTGTCCGTCGCCAGCGCCTGCGCGGCCAGGCGCTGCGGCATCAGGCCGTAGGCCAGGCCATCCTGGACGCAGGCGCGGCGCGCCGCTTCCACGGGCAGGGTGTGGTGTGGAAACGCTTCGCGCAGATTGAGCTGTTCAGCGAGGAAACGCGCCAGCAAGCCGTGCTGGCCCACTACGGCCGGCGCCAGTTGCACCGCCTCGTCACTGAAACCATCGCCGAACCAGTGCCCTGCAAACACGGGCGTGGCCACGCAGACATAGCGCAAGGTGCCCAGCGGCGTGACGCTGGTGGCCGCCGCCGCATCCAGCGCTGTGCCGGACTCGGCCGCCACGCAGCCAAACACGGAGCCGTCGCGCACCATTTGCAAGGCGCTGTCGCTGTCGGCCAGGCGCACGTCGAGCTGGCAGCGCGGCGGCGCCAGCAGGGCGGACAAGGTATCGGGGAACCAGGTGGCCAGGCTGTCGGCATCGATGGCGATGGCGATTTCCGGCATGCTGACGCTGTTGCCCAGGTCGATGTCGAGCGAGGCTTCCATCAGCTTGACGTTGCGGTGATGCACGATCAGGCGCTGGCCCAGGCCCGTCGGCACGGCCGGCTGGCCACGGATGATCAGCAAGCGCCCGCTGGCGTCTTCCAGCGCCTTGATGCGCTGCGAGACGGCCGACTGGGTGATGCCCAGCGCCAGGGCGGCCTTGTCGAAACTGCCATGGCTGGCGACGGCGTCCAGCACGGCCAGCGCGCGATAATCGAGTGATCCCATTAGCTCAGCTTATAAGTTTTGAAAATGATTAGTTATACTAATACATATATTGCTGCAAAGTAAAACCTTATTTTCGCCAAACGAGTAGTATCGAACGCCATGAACAATCTGAAACAGGGATGACTGGCACGATGAAAACACTACGAGTGGATGTGGCCGTGATCGGCAGCGGTACGGCCGGCATGACGGCGCACAGGGCGGCGCGCATGGAAGGCAAGCGCGTGCTGATGATCGAAAGCGGGCCGTACGGCACGACATGCGCGCGCGTGGGTTGCATGCCCAGCAAACTCTTGATTGCGGCCGCCGAGGCGGCTCATGCGGTGGCGAGCGCGCCCGGCTTCGGCGTGCATCCGGGTCCCATGCGCATCGACGGCCGGCAAGTGATGAGCCGGGTGCGCAGCGAGCGTGACCGCTTTGTCGGCTTCGTACTCGACGGCGTCAACGCCATCCCCGATGAGGAAAAACTGCGCGGCCACGCGCGTTTCATCGGCCCCGGCAAATTGCAGGTGGATGAGCACACCATCGTCGAGGCTGGCAGCGTGGTGATCGCCACCGGTTCCACGCCCATCGTGCCGCCCGAGTGGCAGGCGGCGGGCGAGCGCGTCATCACCAGCGACGCCGTGTTCGAGTGGACGGACTTGCCAAGCTCCGTGGCCGTGGTCGGCAGCGGCGTGATCGGCCTGGAGCTGGGCCAGGCGCTGGCCCGCCTGGGCGTGCGCGTGACCCTGTTTGCGCGTGGCAATAAAGTCGCGCAGCTGACGGACCCGCTGGTGCTGAAAGAGGCCGGCGCCGTGCTGGCGCGCGAACTCGACATCCGCTTCCAGACCAGCGTGGCGCATGTGGCGAAAAGCCCGGATGGCAGCGGCATCGCGCTGACCAGCCGCGACGGTGCGGGCCAGGAAAAAACCGAGCAGTTCGAGTATCTGCTGGCCGCCATCGGCCGCGCACCGAACGTGGATCACATCGGCCTGGAAACGGCGCAAATCGAACTCGACCGCCACGGCATCCCCCTGCATGACCCGCACACCATGCAGTGTGGCAAGAGCGCCATCTTCATCGCCGGGGATGCCGACAATGCATTACCGCTGCTGCCCGAGGCAGCCGACGAGGGCCGTATCGCAGGTGACAATGCGGCGCGCTTTCCTGACGTCACACCGGGCTTGCGCCGCACGCCCCTGACCATCGCCTTCACGGAACCGCAGATCGCCACCCTGGGCGCTACCTACCAGCAACTGTGCGTGAGCCATGCGGGCCGCTTTGCCGTCGGTGCCGTGTCGTTCGGCAACCAGGGCCGCAGCCGCGTGATGCTGCAAAACCAGGGCTTGCTGCGCGTGTATGCGGAATTTGGCAGCAAGCGCTTTCTCGGCGCCGAGCTGATCGGCCCACGGGCGGAACACCTGGGCCACTTGCTGGCCTGGGCGTGCCAGGCCCAGCTGACGGTGCCCGCCATGCTCGACATGCCGTTTTACCACCCCGTCATCGAGGAAGGCGTGCGCACGGCCTTGCGCGAGCTGGCGCTGCACCTGGAAAAAGACCCGGAACACGCGCCCGGCTGCGCCGATTGCTCGCCTGGCGTCTGATGCAATTTTTGTATTTAAACAATTTTGTAGACAAGCGCACATGATTGCGCGATCATCGATGCCACATTGAAATATTGATTAAAAGCAAAAAATATTTCAAATGGTTCATGCCCACGACCACCCGATGGTAAAAAGGGTGGCGGCTAGCGATGACGGAGACGATGTGAAAATTCGGCGCATTTACGCGGGAGAACTCGCCCTGGGCGTAGCCCTGCCCTGGGACGTGCACGGCGAGACGGGCGGCTTGCTTGCCAGGCTGGGCCATGTCATCAGCAGCGAGAACCAGATTGAATTGCTGCTGGCGCGCGGCGTCATCGCCGATACCAGTGCCGACCTGCCGCGCACGGCCACGGAAGCGCCTTCGGCCCTGCGCATGCTGAACCTCGTCACGGCAGGACTGGCCCTCGTCTTGCCGGCCATTGCCGCCAGGCAGGCGGGCAGCCACGCATCCCTCGCGCCGCTGGCGCAACTGGTGGAAGAGGCGGTGGCACTGGACGCCGACGTGGCGCTGGCCTGCATCCTGCACAACCAGGGCGCGGGCAACTTTGCCGTGCGCCACAGCGTCGACACGGCCGTCATCACGGCCCTGCTGGCGCGCGCCCTGAAGCTCGATGATGGCGTCGTGCGCAGCGTGGTGCTGGCCGCGCTGAGCATGAATGTGGGCATGCTGGAACGCCATGCGGATTTCCAGCACAAGGCGGGGCCGCTGGACGCAGATGAGCGCGCCTATTTGCGCGCCCATCCGCAAGCGGGCGTCGACTTGCTGCGCGCGGCCGGCGTCACGGACGCCGTCTGGCTGCAAGCCGTGTTGCAGCACCATGAAAATATCGATGGCAGCGGCTATCCGCTGGGCACGCAAGGCGAGGCGATCGGCATCGGCGCGCGCCTGATCATGCTGGCCGACCGCTATTGCGCGCGCGTGTCGAAGCGCAGCTATCGCCAGCCCATGCTGCCGAACGTGGCCCTGCGCGAAATGCTGATGGCCGACAAGGCCACCCTGGATGCGCCGCTGGCTTCCTTGCTGGTGCGCGAACTGGGCATCTACCCGGTCGGCACCTTCGTCAAACTGTTGAATGGAGAAATCGGCGTCGTCACGCGCAAGGGCTTGAACGCCACCACGCCCCACGTGCAGTCGCTGATCGGCCCGCGTGGCGCGCGCCTGGACGTGCCGCTGCGCCGTGATACGCGCGTGGACTTGCACGCCATCCGCGAAGTGCTCAGCGCGGAGCAGGCGGGTCTGCAGTTTCGCCCTGACCAGTTGTGGGGCCGCAGCGCGCGCGTTTAATTCAGCAAGCCGGCATCCAGCCGTCCTTCGAGCGCCAGTTCGCGCATGATGCGCACCGTGTCGATGTCGGATTCCTTGTAGGCGGAACGGCGGAAGTCGTCGTACAAGGCGTTGGCCGCATCGGTGGCCGCGTCGTGGCCGTCGTCGTACTGGAAGCGCACCCACAGGCTGGCCTCGTCGGGCATTTCGATGGTCATCACCAGCGAGGACGCGCTGATATCCTGTTGCGCCGGCACTTCGTAGCGTACCTGCAGGTGCGGCACCAGCACCACCGTGTCGTTGATGACCAGCTCGCCATAGCGCAGGCTGCGCGCGAAACCGGCATCGCTGCGCTCGCTGATCTGGCACTCGTCGAGGTGCGGCACGAACAGCCTGGGCGACTCGGCGCGCAAGACCAGGCCGCGCCAGACTTGTTCCAGGCTCAGGGTGTCGATCAGCGGGTTCAGCGGATCGTTGATTTCAATCAGGTGTTCAAATTTCATGGGACTGTCATTCGGTAAGTGGGCGCGCACGGGCGATACAGGCGGAATGGTACTCCAGCGCTGGCATCGCCGCACGCATTGCATGGGTCAAGATGGCGGCAATTGGCGAGATATCAATGCCATTGCCTGTTTTTCACGCAGATCCTGCCGTGCAAATGGCGGGCGCGACGCTGTTACAATGGGCTGCTGTTCCCTGCGGAAGTACCCTGATGTCCAAAGCACCACAGTTCGGTCTGAATGCGCCCCAAAGCGAAGCGGTCACCTACCTCGACGGCCCCTGCCTGGTGCTGGCCGGCGCCGGTTCGGGCAAGACGCGCGTGATCACGCAAAAGATCGCCCACTTGATCGAAGACCGGGGCTATGACCCGCGCACCATCGCCGCGCTGACCTTCACCAACAAGGCGGCGCTGGAAATGCAGGAACGCATCGCCAAGCTGCTCAAGCAGCCACGCCAGGCCAAGCAGCTGACGGTGTCGACCTTCCATTCGCTGGGTGTGAAAATCCTGCGCCAGGAAGCCAATGGCGTGGGCTTGAAGGACCGCTTTTCCATCATGGATAGCGATGATTGTTTTTCTCTGGTGCAAGACCTTGCCATTACCACCGATAAACAGGTGATCCGCGGCATCCAGAGCGCCATGTCGCTGTGGAAAAACGGCTTGATCGACCCCGATATGGCGCTGGCGCAAGCCAAGGACGAGGACGAGGCGAACGCGGCGCGCATCTACCGCAGCTACGTGGCAACGCTTTCCGCCTACCAGGCCGTCGATTTCGACGATCTGATCCGCTTACCCGTGGAACTGTTCCGCAACAACGGCCCCGTGCGCGACAAATGGCAGCGCCGTTTGCGCTATCTGCTCGTCGACGAATACCAGGATACGAACACCTGCCAGTACGAACTGGTGAAACTGATGGTGACGGGCATCGGCAAGAAGCCGATGTTTACGGCCGTGGGCGACGACGACCAGGCGATTTATGCCTGGCGCGGCGCCACGGTGGAAAATCTGAAGACACTGGAAACGGATTTCCCCGATTTGCGGGTGATCAAGCTTGAGCAGAATTACCGCTCCACCATGCGCGTGCTCAATGCGGCCAATGCCGTCATCGGTAACAACCCGAAACTGTTTGAAAAGTCGCTGTGGTCCGAACACGGCCTGGGCGAGCCGATCAAGGTGCTGGGCATGCAGACGGACGAGCAGGAGGCGGAGCAAGTGGCCATCATGATTTCGGCCGACCATTTCGAGCGCAAGAACAAATTTTCCGATTACGCGATTTTGTACCGGGGCAACCACCAGGCGCGCATCATCGAGCAATGCTTGCGCAAGGAACGCATTCCGTACACGATTTCGGGAGGCCAGAGCTTCTTCGACAAGGCTGAAATCAAGGACATCATCAGTTATCTGCGTTTGCTGGCCAACGAAGACGACGACCCGGCCTTCATCCGCGCCGTGACGACGCCGCGCCGTGGCGTGGGCCAGTCGACGCTGGAAGTGCTGGGCGCGTTCTCGGGGCAGTGGCAGTGCTCGCTGTTCCAGGCCGTCTTCAAGGGCGGCATCGAGGCCAAGCTGACGGACCGCCAGCTGGGTCCGCTGCGCGACTTCTGCAACTTCATCAACGACCTCGAATCGCGCGCCAGCCGCCCCGGTGCGGCCGGCAGCGGCGACAACGCGGCCGAAGTGCTGGATGACATGATGAAGGAAATCCACTACGAGTCATATCTGTACGACGCCTTCGAGGAGCGGCAAGCGCAAAGCAAGTGGCAGAACGTGCTGGAATTCGTCAACTGGCTGAAGGAACGGGGCCGGGGCGGCAAGGACCGCGACGGCGAAGAAAAGAACGTGCTGGAACTGACGCAGATGGTGGCCCTGATGACCATGCTCGAAGGCAAGGATGAAGAGCAGGACGCCGTGCGCATGTCCACGCTGCACGCCTCGAAAGGGCTGGAGTTTCCGCACGTGTTTCTGGTGGGCGTGGAAGAGGGGATTTTGCCGCACAAGGGCGACCCTGACGCGCCAGCCGAAACCATCGCCGCGCGCATCCAGGAAGAGCGCCGGCTGATGTATGTGGGCATCACGCGCGCCCAGCGCACCTTGCACGTCACCTGGTGCAAGAAACGCAAGCGGGCCGGTGAGCAAGTCCATTGCGACCCGTCGCGCTTCATCAAGGAAATGCAGCTTGACGTGGGCGACGCCGTGCCGACGGAGTCGGAAATCATTTCGCCGAAAGAACGTCTGGCGCGCATGAAGGCGCTCTTGGCCACACCGAAAGTTTAATTAAAGGACGTTCACGCTTCCACGGCGCCGTCCGGCGTGGTTTTTGGCACGATGGCCAGTTGCATGTCCAGCGCATCGAGCATCTTTAAAATGGTTTCAAAGCGTGGCTTGCTGCCTTCGCGCAAGGCTTTATACGCGCCTTCGCGCGTGATGTCGGCCCTGGCCGCCACCTTGCCCATGCCATAGGCGCGCACCACGTCATTCATGGCCGACTGGAACAGTTCCGCGTTGCCGGTGGCGACGATTTCGCTCATGTAGGCGGCCACGGCGGCCTTGCTGGTCAGGTGTTGCGTCGGGTCAAATTTGCTCAGGCCTAATGCTTCCAGGTCGTCGAGATCGAAGGTGTCGCTATGGATGTCTTGGTTCATTTCTTTCGTGCTCCTGTCGATGGGACTGCCGCCGCTTTCCGCATGGCTGCCTGCCGGGCTTTCAAGTCCCTGAGGATCGCTTGCGCCTGCCTGATGTCGCGTTGCTGGCTCGATTTGTTTCCACCCAGCAGCAACAAGATCAGGCTGCCCAGATTGGTCTCGTGAAAATACACGCGCCAGCCGGGCCCCGTCTGCAAGAAGCGCAGCTCGCACA
Source organism: Janthinobacterium pasteuri (assembly GCF_051380775.1). Taxonomy (NCBI): domain Bacteria; kingdom Pseudomonadati; phylum Pseudomonadota; class Betaproteobacteria; order Burkholderiales; family Oxalobacteraceae; genus Janthinobacterium; species Janthinobacterium pasteuri. The sequence goes on from NZ_JBNYXS010000006.1 coordinate 98,485, forward strand.
CACCTTCACCCACTGGCCGCCAGTCGCCCTTTTTTCCATGTTGCAAATGCTTGATGCGCGCATCGATGGTGGCAGCCGCCACATCGTGCAGGCCATCTTCCCAGCGGCGGTATTCGGCCGTCTTGCGCGTGTCGATGAGTAGTGGTTCAGGTGACGCTGGTGTGTCCATTGTAATCGTTTGTTCTCACTCGTCAAGCCATTTGATTCAGCCATGCGGAGAGAATAGGCAGAAATCGGCTCCGCTTCGGAAAGAATGCCGCTTGTTTGTGCTGGCTCACGCCGCTGCGGCGGTAGAATGCCGCTTTCAGTCAGGAATCACCGAGAACACCATGGACAATGCAGAACAGATGGGATTACGTTTCGTCGATATCGAAATCAAGCTGGCGCAGCAGGAAGACCTGGTCGAGTCGCTGAACCAGATGGTGTACCAGCAGGGCAAGCGCATCGACCAGCTCGAAGCGATGCTGCACAAGCTGGGCGAACACGTGCGCGACGGGGCGCAGCAGGCGAACGGCGGGCTGATCAACGAACGTCCGCCGCACTATTGAGACAATGGCCTTGCCTGCCGTTGCTGCCTTATTGAGCGTCCAGCGCGGTCCATGCCGGCAACTGGTGCTTGCGCCGGTCACGCGCATAGAAGCTGGCCATGGCGAGACCAAACAGGCTGCCTGCCGCGCAGGCCGCCACCAGCGCCGCCAGGGGCGATAAGGGGGTGGCGGGATCGGACCGCGACCAGAAAAAAATCCACATGACCACGCCCCAGCATGTGCCGAACCAGAGCCCCATGCCGAGCGCGGCACGCAGGAAGGACTGGAAATGCGGCGGCGGTACTTGCACGCCGGCCTTCCACAACAGGCGTATCAGCGGCGGCGCATAGTGGCTGCTGGCCATGCCCGTGCTGCTCAACAGTTCCAGGGCGCGTGCCTTGCGGTGTTCAAAGCTCATGGATTCTCCGTCTATTGTTGCCGAATGGATACTATATGCCATACAGGTCAGCTGAGCATTGATATTTTTCATTGGTCCGGTCACGGGCGCTGCCGTACTGGCGTGCATGTCGGGAGTATCAGGCATGAAAACCTTTCATGTATGGGCGTATCGCTACCTTCGGTAGTTGCTGGTGACGCAAGTGTGTCAGGCTGTTATTATTTCAGGCTGGCCCGCGACACAATCGCGGCTCTCTTGCGTTTCTTGAAAGAAGACATGACCCGTCCAACAATGCTCGTCATCGCCGCCAGCCTGATGCTGGCGCCAGCCGCTTTTGCCGCCACCGCCACCACTGCGCCAACCACCGCCGTTACCGCGGCGGCGGCACTGCCCGCTTCGAACCCGTTTGCGCAGGCCAGCAGCCTGCCATTTCAGTATCCACCGTTCGACAAGGTGCAGGACGCCGACTACGCGCCCGCCTTTACGGCAGGCATGGCCGCCAACCTGGCGGAAATCAACGCAATTGCGAATAACAAGAAGCCGGCTACGTTCGACAACACCATCGTCGCCATGGAGCGATCGGGCCAGTTGCTGGGCCGCGTGCGCACCGTGTTTTCCGTGATGTCCGGCTCCAACACGAATGAGACGATCCAGGGCCTGGAACGCGAGCTGGCACCGAAGATGGCGGCCCACAGCGACGCGATCATGCTCAACGACAAATTGTTCAAGCGCATCGATACCCTGTACGCCAAGCGCGACAAGCTGGGCCTCGATGCCGAATCGAAACGCCTGCTGGAACGCTATCACACGGACTTCGTGCGCGCGGGCGCCAAGCTGTCGGCGGCGGACAAGGAAAAGCTGCGCGCTTACAATGGCCAGCTGGCGGCCCTGTCGACCAAGTTCGCACAAAATGTGCTGAAGGAATTGAACGCTTCGGCTGTCGTCGTCGACACGCGCGAAGAACTGGACGGCCTGTCGCCGGCCGCCATCGAAGTGGCTGCCGGCCTGGCCAAGAAGCGCGGCCTGGACGGCAAGTACGTAATCGCTCTCGTCAACACGACGGGCCAGGCGCCGCTGTCGCTGCTGACCAACCGCGCCGTGCGCGAACGCATCATGGCCGCCTCGCAAGCGCGCGGCAGCCGTGGCGGCGAGTTCGACAATACCGCCGAAGTGCTGGAACTGGCGAAACTGCGCGCCGAACGTGCCGCGCTGATGGGCTACCCGAACTATGCAGCCTACTCGCTGGAAGACCAGACGGCGCACGACACCACCGCCGTGAATGCGCTGCTGGGCGAGCTGGCCAAGCCGGCCGTCGTCAATGCACGCCGTGAAGCGGACGATATCCAGAAGGTCATCGATGCAGGCAAAGGCGGCTTCAAGGTGGGCGCCGCCGACTGGGCCTTCTATAGCGACAAGGTCCGCGCCGAGCGCTACAACTTCGATGAGACACAGTTGAAACCGTACTTTGAAATGCACAGCGTGCTGACCAAGGGCGTGTTCTTTGCTGCGGGAAAATTGTACGGCCTCACCTTCAAGCAGCGCACCGACTTGCCCGTCTACACGGCCGACATGCTGGTGTACGACGTCTTCAATGAAGACGGCACGCAGCTGGCCATCTTCACGCTGGACCCATACGCACGCAGCAACAAGCGCGGCGGTGCCTGGGCGAATGCCTATGTGGGCCAGTCGAGCTTGCTGAACCGCAAGCCGGTGATTGCGAATAACCTCAACATTCCAAAGCCGGAAGCGGGCCAGCCGACCCTGATGACGTTTGACGAAGTCAACACCATGTTCCACGAATTCGGCCATGCGCTGCACGGCATGTTCTCGAACGTGAAATACCCGCGCTTCGCCGGCACCAGCGTACCGCGCGACTTTGTCGAATACCCGTCGCAAGTCAATGAAATGTGGGCGCTGTGGCCGGAAGTGCTGCAAAACTACGCGAAGCACTACCAGACGGGCGCGGCCATTCCGGCCGAACTGCTGGCGAAAGTGACGGCGGCCGACAATTTCAACCAGGGTTACAAAACCACGGAATACCTGGCATCGGCCCTGCTGGACCAGCGCTGGCACCAGCTGACCCCGGCCCAGATCCCCACCGACGTGCTGGCGTTTGAGAAAGCCGCCTTGACGGAAGCGGGCGTCGATTTCGCCCCGGCGCCGCCGCGCTACCGCACCACGTATTTCTCGCACGCGTTCGCGGGCGGCTATTCGGCCGGCTACTACGCGTATTTGTGGTCGGAAAAGCTCGATGCCGACACGGTCGAGTGGTTCAAGGAAAACGGCGGCCTGACGCGCAAGAACGGCGACTGGTTCCGTGCCAAGCTGCTGTCGCGCGGCGGCAGCGCCGATGCGCTCGACATCTACCGCAACTTCCGTGGCCGCGATGCGAAGATCGAGCCGCTGCTGGAACGCCGTGGTTTGAACGTCAAGTAAGTCGTGTGATTCCGGCGCCAAAGCCGGGTCAATGAAAAAGGCTGCCAAGCGATCGGCAGCCTTTTTTATTTGGCGATGTTGATTAAAAACCGTGGTAAACCGCGCATTTGGCGTGCAGCACCACAGGATCGCCCATGTTGGATGACGCCTGTGTGACAGGCTGCTATGATCTGCCACTGGCCCGCGACATGATCGCGGTTCTTCCCGCGCTTCCTGAAAGATGTCATGATCCGTCCACAACTGCTCGTCATCGCCGCCAGCGTCATGCTGGCCCACGCCGCTCCTTCCGCCCTGGCCGCCGCCGCACCCGCCGCCGCCATCAGCGCCCAGAATCCCCTGTTGAAAGTCAGCCCGCTGCCGTTCCAGATGCCGCAGTTCGGCCTGATCAAGGATGCTCACTATGCACCGGCGTTTGCCGAAGGCATGAAACGCCAGCTGGCCGAAGTCAATGCGATTGCCAGCAACCGCCAGGCGCCCACGTTTGAAAACACCATCGTGGCGCTCGAGCGCACGGGGCAGCTGCTGCACCGCGTGCAGAGCATCTTCAGCAACATGACCTCGACCAACACGAACAGCGTGATCGAAGCGGTGGAAGTGGATGTGTCGCCCAAACTGGCCGCGCATGGCGACGCGATCACCCTGAACCCGAAACTGTTTGCCCGCATCGATACCCTGTACGCCAAGCGCGACAAGCTGGGCCTCGATGCCGAATCCTTGCGCTTGCTGGAACGCTACCACACAGATTTCGTGCGCGCCGGTGCCAAGCTGTCCGATGCGGACAAGGAAAAATTAAAAGCCTACAACGCCGAGCAGGCGGGCCTGGAAACGGCTTTTGCGCAAAACGTGCTGAAGGAAACGAATGCCAAGAGCATCGTCGTCGACACGCGCGCCGAGCTGGCCGGCATGACGGAGAGCGATATCGATACGGCCGCCACGGCAGCCAAGGAGCGCGGCTTGACGGGCAAGTTCGTCATCGCCCTGGTCAACACCAGCGGCCAGCCGCCACTGGCCGTATTGACGCATCGCAAGACACGCCAGCGTTTGATGGATGCGTCGCTGAACCGGGGTAGCCAGGGCGGCGAGTTCGACAACCGCGCCATCGTGCTGAAGCTGGCCAAGCTGCGCGCCGAACGGGCCACCCTGCTCGGTTACGCCAACTATGCCGCGTATTCGCTGGAAGACCAGACGGCCAAGACCACCACGGCCGTCAACACCTTGCTGTCGGAACTGGCGAAACCGGCCGTCGCCAATGCGCGCCGCGAAGCGGCCGACTTGCAGCAAGTGGTCGATGCGGAAAAAGGCGGTTTCCAGGTAGCAGCGGCCGACTGGGCCATCTACACGGACAAGCTGCGCAAGCAACGTTTCAATTTCGATGAAAACGAGCTGAAACCGTATCTGGAACTCAACAGCGTACTGAATAACGGCGTGTTCTTTGCCGCCAATAAACTGTATGGCATCAGCTTCAAACAGCGTACTGATCTACCGGTGTACAACCCGGACGTGCGCGTCTACGACGTGCTCGATGCCAACGGCAAGCCGCTGGCCCTGTTCATCGCCGACTTCTATGCGCGCGGCAACAAGCACGGCGGTGCATGGATGAATGAATACGTGTCGCAATCGTCGTTGATGGGCACGCATCCTGTCGTCGCCAACCAATTGAATATTCCGAAGCCGCCCGCCGGTCAGCCGACCTTGCTGACGTTCGATGAAGTGACGACCATGTTCCACGAATTCGGCCATGCGCTGCACGGCATGTTTTCGAACGTGAAATACCCGCGCTTCGCCGGCACCAGCGTGCCGAGCGACTTCGTCGAGTATCCATCGCAAGTCAATGAAATGTGGGCCATCTGGCCGGAAGTGCTGCAAAACTATGCCAAGCATTACCAGAGCGGCGCGGCCATGCCGCAGGAATTGCTCGATAAAGTCACGGCGGCAAAGAAATTCAACCAGGGCTTCATGACGACGGAATACCTGTCGGCGGCCCTGCTGGACCAGCGCTGGCACCAGCTGGCGCCGAGCCAGATCCCGACCGACGTGCTGGCCTTTGAAGCGGCGTCCTTGAAGGATGCGGGCGTCGACTACGCGCCCGTGCCGCCGCGCTACCGCACCAGCTACTTCTCGCACAGCTTCTCGGGCGGCTATTCGGCAGCCTACTACGCCTACCTGTGGTCGGAAAAGCTGGACGCGGAATCGGTCAACTGGTTCAAGGAAAACGGCGGCCTGACGCGCAAGAATGGCGATTGGTTCCGCAGCAAATTGCTGTCGCGCGGCGGCAGCGTCGATGCGCTGCAACTGTTCCGCGACTTCCGTGGCCGCGACGCTACCGTGGCACCGCTGCTGGAACGGCGTGGCTTGAACGCCAAGTAAGTCGTCCTCATCTGAAGCTTGCGTTGCGTTGACATGGCGCACGCAAGCTTTCCGTGCCGGCGGCGTAGAATTGAGTAAGATGTAAATAAGAAGGCAGTTGAAAGAGTATATGAGTCAGCAAGATTTGAATGGCATTACCCTGGAAGGTATCGTGACGCGCCTGCACGCCCACTACGGTTGGGACGGCCTGGCCAGGCACATCGATATCAATTGCTTCATCAGCGATCCCAGCATCAAGTCGAGCCTGAAGTTTTTGCGCAAGACCCCGTGGGCCAGGAGCAAGGTGGAACAGCTGTACCTGGACACGCAATTTACTGACTGACAGGAAAAAGATATGGATAGCAAACTCAAGGAATCGCTGCAACAGCTGCAATCGACCATCGCATCTGGCGATCCTGTGGATGAAGAAACACATGGTTTGCTGCAAAAGCTCAATGGCGATATTCAGCAGTTGCTGGAAAAGCGCGCCGCGCAGGAACAGGACGAAGAGTCGACCACCTATGGACTGGCCGAGCGCAGCCAGGAATTGTCGGCCAAGTTTGCCGTCAAGCATCCTAAACTGGAGCCGGCCTTACGTGAATTGGGTGAAATTCTCGCCAACATGGGTATCTGATGCACCTCTGAAAACCTACTGCGCAGCCCACTGCCGGGCATCCGTTGCTCACCGTACCTTCGTACGGCTCCGCTACTCAACCCGGCATTGAGCTTGCTCGCTACGGTTTTGAGAGGCGCCGAGACGATGTTGATGCCATGATAAAAACTGCTCCTCAGTCACAATTTCTCGATGGAAATTTCCCAAGTGATTGAAAAATAAACGTTTTTTATACGAAAATCCAACAGTAAAAAGCAGGCCGTCAGGTTGGAAATGGCCAATTCCGGTACAATCCGTACCCTATGAGCTCCCCTACCAATTTATTTGCGACCGTTCCCAAGCGGTCTGCCCGCGCTGCCGTGGCGCCTTTCCTGCCGATGTCGCGTGCCGAGATGGACGTGCTGGGCTGGGACCAGTGCGACGTCATCCTCGTCACGGGCGACGCCTACATCGACCATCCGAGTTTCGGCATGGCCCTCGTCGGCCGCCTGCTCGAAGCGCAAGGTTACCGCGTCGGTATCATCAGCCAGCCGGACTGGCTGTCGGCAGAAGCGTTCCGCATCCTCGGCAAGCCGCGTTTGTACTACGGCATTACCGCCGGCAACATGGATTCCATGGTCAACCAGTACACGGCCGACCGCAAGATCCGCTCCGACGACGCCTACACGGCGAATGCCGAACCGAATAAACGCCCGGACCGCGCCGTCACCGTGTACGCCCAGCGCGCGCGCGAAGCGTATTCCGACGTGCCCATCGTCATCGGCAGCATCGAAGCGTCCCTGCGCCGCATCGCCCATTACGATTATTGGTCGGACAAGGTCCGCCGTTCCGTTCTGCCCGATTCCAAGGCTGATTTGTTGATCTTCGGCAATGCCGAGCGGGCGCTGGTCGACCTGACCCACCGCCTGGCCGCCGGCGAACACATCAAGGATATCCGCGACTTGCGCGGCACGGCCTTCATGGTGCCGTCCGGCTGGTTGCCTGGCGACGACTGGGGCGTGCACAATTCCACCCGCGTCGACGTGCCCGGCAAGATCGACCCGCATTACAGCCCGTACGAGATGGTGCAGGAAGACAAGACCGCCTGCGCCACGGAAAATGCCTCGAAATCGGCCGAAGTCATCAAGCCGATCCGCATCATGAGCCGCGAAGAGCGCCTGGCCATGGCCAAGGAAAAGCACGACAAGACGGTCGTGCGCCTGCCCGCCTACGACGTCGTCAAGGATGACCCCGTGATGTATGCGCACGCCTCGCGCGTGTTCCACCTGGAATCGAATCCCGGCAATGCGCGCGCCATGGTGCAGGCGCACGGCGAACGCGATGTGTGGCTCAATCCGCCGCCGCTGCCGCTGGCCATGGACGAAATGGATGGCGTGTACGACATGAATTACGCGCGCGCGCCGCACCCGAGTTATGGCAAGGCGCATATCCCGGCCTGGGAAATGATCCGTTTCTCCGTCAACATCATGCGCGGCTGCTTCGGCGGTTGCACCTTCTGCTCGATCACCGAGCATGAAGGGCGCATCATCCAGAGCCGTTCGGAACCGTCGATCCTGCGTGAAATTGAGCATATCCGTGATAAAACCAAAGGCTTTACGGGTACCATTTCCGATATGGGTGGCCCCACGGCGAATATGTACCGCCTCGCTTGCAAGGAAAAAGAGATCGAAGTGTCGTGCCGCCGCCTGTCGTGCGTGTATCCGTCCATCTGCGTCAACCTGGGCACGGACCACAGCAAGCTGATCTCGCTGTACCGCAAGGCGCGCGCCATTCCCGGCATCAAGAAAGTGCTGATCAGCTCGGGCTTGCGCTACGACCTGGCCGTGCGTTCGCCCGAATACGTGAAGGAACTGGTGACGCACCACGTCGGCGGTTTGTTGAAGATTGCCCCTGAGCACACGGAAGAGGGTACCTTGTCGAAGATGATGAAGCCCGGCATCGGCGCGTATGACGAGTTCAAGGAAATGTTCGACCGTTTCTCGCTGGAAGCGGGCAAGAAGCAGTACCTGATCCCGTATTTCATCGCTGCCCATCCGGGCACGACGGACCTGGACATGCTGAACCTGGCCCTGTGGCTGAAGAAAAACAATTTCAAGCTGGACCAGGTGCAAACCTTCATGCCTACGCCGATGGCCATGGCCACGACCATGTATCACACGCGCAAGAATCCTTTGCGCAAGGTCACGGCAGATTCGGAAGTGGTGGAAACGGCGCGCAGCGGCAAGATCCGCCGCACGCATAAAGCCTTCCTGCGCTACCAGGACCCGGCCAACTGGCCGATTTTGCGCGAAGCGCTGGTCAACATGGGCCGTGGCGACTTGATCGGCAATGGCGACAAACACTTGATTCCTGCCTGGACGTCGTCGGAGTCGGGTGGCCTGGCCGCAGGCGAACGCAGCCGCCAGACGCATGGCGCCGGCACGCCGGACAAGTTCAAGGTCACGCCGGGCAAAAACCGCATCGCCCTGGGCGGCACGGCAGCGGCGCCGAAAGCGTCGGCTGCCGAGTCGAAAGTGCGGCCATCGATCTTGTCGACCATCAAGACGAAGGCCAAGCCGGCCGCCGTGCCGATGGGCCGTGGCAGCAAGCCGCCTGCCAAGGGCGGCCATGCCGCGCCGGCACGGAGCGGACGCAAGTAAGCTGCCTTCGGCCCTCGGGCATAGCCTGAAAACCCGGCAACGCGTACTGCGTTGCCGGGTTTTTTGCTCTCTGTGCACCAAGATGGGGCGCGGCACCTCCTTCGCGGCAGGATTTTTACTAATATTTAAAAATTGAATAGAGCAAAAAGCAATTTTCCCTTGTGGCAACTTGGTGTTTGAAAATATACTCGTTGAATATTTAGCCGTACGGCAACAATGCTGCCATTCTGGCAAGCGATACAGGCGTACGGCGTCAGCGCTGATATGAAAAGAGATGCCAATTGAAATGCCTTTCCTGCCAGGCCGAGAATAAACCGGGCGCAAAATTCTGTTCTTCCTGCGGCACGACGTTTGCCGTTGCCACGACCGTTGCCGCCCCGATGCCAGGCAAATCCTGTGGCCAGTGCGGCCATGATTGCAAGGCCGATGCCAGATTCTGCCCCAAGTGCGCGTTCAGCTTTGCCGTGGCACCCGTCGCCGCAGCGGTGCCGCCGCCTCTGCCGGAGCCGGTCATTGCGCCGGCTATTGCAGCGGCGAGTGAACCGGTCATTGCGCCCGTCATTACGCCCGCCATCGAGCCCATGCCTGAACCTGCCCCGGCGCCAGTGGCGGAACCTGTGGCGGCACCGGCGCCGCCGCCCGTGCTGGAAAAGCGCCAGCCTGAAGCCGTGCCCGCTCCTGCACCAGAACCCGTCCACGCGCCCGCATCAGAGCCTGCTGCTGCACCCGCCAGCGTGCCCGAAGCGCCAAGCGACAGCCCACCGGGTGGCAACCGCATGAAACTGATTGCCGCAGCCGTCGCAGCGGTAGTGCTGCTGGGCGGTGCAGGCGGGTACTATTTCCTGTCAAGCAAGCCGCCAGCGTCGGCGCCGGCACCCGTGCCAACTGTGCCGCCGGAACCTGCGCCTGCCGCCGAGCAGCCGCTGGCCATCAGCGACCCTGCGCTCGATGGCGCCACGGCGGCCGACCATGCCGCGACACCTGCTGCGGCCGCAGCCGAACCCGCGCCCGCCCCGGTTGCCGCCCCTGCGCCCGCCCCCGAGCCAGCACCCACGCCAGCACCAGCACCTGCTCCGGTCGTGGAAAAGCCAGCCAAGGCCGTCAAGGCAGCACCGCCAGCCGCCCCCGCCAACAAGGCTGACGGCCTGGAAAGCGTGATCACGGAGAGCCTGTCGGAAGCGAGCCACTGCATGAGCCAGCGCAAATACGACTGTGCCATTGCCAACGCGAATGCCGTGTTGCGCATGGACAAGGGCAACCGCTACGCGCTCGACATCAAGCGCAAGGCAAAAGAAGCGCAAGACAAGGCGCTGTCGCAAATCCAGATCGAGTAAGCCGCGCTGCTTGCCTTCCCCCTATTTTGTTCCTCCTGGAGAATAACGTGAAAAACTTGAAAAAAATTGCCAAGCCCATGGTGGCGTTGCTGGTCGTGTCCTCGATGCTGGCCGGTTGCGCCGCGCCGGGTGGTCCAGGCGCCACTGGCACCAGCACCGCAGGCACGGAAGCGGCCAGCGGTGAATGCAATACGGCCGTGCTGGCCGGCATCGGCGCAGTCGTCGGCGGCTTGCTGGGCGGTGGCACCAATACCGTGCGCGGCGCGGCCCTGGGCGCCAGCCTGGGTGCACTCGCCTGCGTGGCCTTGAATTATCAAAGCCAGCAAGTCAAGACGGCGCAGCAAGTGCAGGCCGACTACAAGGTGGCCAACAAGGGCAAGCTGCCCGAGCAGTCGACCCTGGTGAAGTATGAGACGGGCTTTACGCCGTCTTCCGTGCGTCCGGGCCAGAAGGCGCAGACCAATTCGTATATTGAAGTGGCGGCCGGCACGCGCGATCCGAATCCGTTGGTGGAAGAGGAATTGAGCCTGTACAAGCCAAATGGCGACCTGATCAAAACTGTGCGCAAAGTGGTCAGCAGCAATAACGGCAGCGGCGCCTACAAGGGCGGCTTCTCGATTCCCATGCCCGAAGGCGTGCCGCAGGGCATTTACCCCGTGCGTACGGCCTTGTACCTGAATAGCAAGCGTGTCGGTGGCCAGGACGTCAAACTGCAGATCGTCCAGCGCCAGGCGCCTGCGAGCGAGCTGCAACTGGCGCTTGCCGACTAAATACCACGGGGCGGCCAGGCAGGCCGTCCCATCCCGATTCACCCCTTCCAGGCTAGACATGACCATTTCCACAGAAGCACATAAACCTTTTCCCTTTTCGTCCGCCGTGGGATCGCTGATCGAAGCGACCGACGCCATCAAGAATTTCCGCGCGATTGCCCTGCTGGCCCTGACCTTCATCGGCGCCGTGCTCGTCGGTGGCGTGCTGACGATGCTCGCCAGTAGCATGAGCAGTGTCGTGCTGGCCTTCCTGGGCGGCCTGATGGCTTTCCTGGTGATGTTTTACGGTTCCAATGCCGTGGGCATCCTGCTGATGCGCGATGTGCAGGGCCAGCCTGGCATGAGCCTGGTTGATGCCGTGCTCGTCTCGCTGTACACCAGCCATCGCCTGATCGCGGTCGTCTTCCTGGAATTCCTGATCGTGCTGGCGGCCATGATCGCCATCGCCATCATCTTGTTCGTCTGCAAGATCCCCGTGCTGGGCCCCGTGCTGTACGCGGTGGTCTTCCCGCTGTCGGCCATCGTGCTGGGCGTGCTGGTGTTTGCGCTGTTTTACGTGATGTTGCCGCTGGCCGGCCCTGCCGCCTGGTCGGGCGCCAGCGTGTTCCAGATCATTGCCCGTCTGAACCTGATCGTGCGCACCAAGCTGGTGTCGGTGATCCTGCTGGAAGTGCTGCTGTTCCTGATCACGTCGTTTACCGCGCTGCTGATCTTTGGCGTGCTGGGCACGGGCGTGTCGCTGACCACGGGCATGTCGGCCGGCATCCTGGGCCTGGGCGGCCAGATGAACATGTACGCGCTGGCCTCGGGCCTGGGGAGCGGCAGCGGTTCCGGCTATATCATCGCTGCCGGACTGGGCGGCGGTTTGCTGATGGCGGCCGCAGCCGTGGTGCCGGGCCTGATCTTCACCAAGGGCGTGTGCATCATTTACCTGAACGCCACGCGCAATGTCGATTTCAGCGCCTCGGAGGCGAGCCTGAACGATGGCCTGGCCGTGGTCAAGAAAAAAGCCGAGGAAGCGCGTGAACGTGCGCGTGCCCTGACCGAGCAGGCGACGGCACCAGCCGCTCCAGCCGCCCCGTCAGCGCCAGCTGCTGCGCCGGCTGACAGCCTGCAATGCCCGAACTGCAAGGCACCGGTCGCGTCCGATGACGTGTTCTGCGGCGAATGCGCGCATAAACTCAAGTAAGGCAGACCATGGCTCACTTCTGCACCAAATGCGGCACGGCCTATGCCCCGGGCGCGCGCTTTTGCGATGAATGCGGCAATACCTTGCCTGCCGCGGCAGCGGCAGCGCCGGCGCCGGTCAGGCCGGCCGGCGCCGGCGTGCAACGGCGCCACCTCATCCTGGCCGGCGGCGTGCTGGCGGTGCTCATCGTGGCCGGTGGCGCGCTGGCGTGGCTGCTGGCGCCAGAAGCGGCATCGGCCAGCAGTTTCAGCCGTGCCATCGATGCTCACCTGGCGGCTGACGAGGCGGCGCGCGACAAGTTGCTGTGCCTGACCAACTTGCCGTACCAGAAGGAAGAAATCCGCGTGGCCTCGTACGACAGTTCGACCCGGCAATGGCTCGATATCCTCGTGCGTGGCGGGTTGTACAGCGCTCCCGTCGAGCAAAGCAGCGGTGGCTGGCTTGCGCAATCGCAATTTGTCTACGCGCTGGCCGCACCGGGCAAGGCCGCCTTGCGCGGCGACAAGCTGTGCGTGGCCAAGGGCGTGAAAGTGGCCAAGGTCAGCGGCTACGAGCAAGTGCGCGAGATGGGCGGGCAGCAGGTGGCGATGGCCACGGCTACGCTGGCGCTGACCGATGAGGCGGCGTGGCTCGCCAAATCGCCGGACCGCGCATTGATCCTGCAACGCTTGCCGCACAGCGATCTGGAAGTGGAATTGCCGCTGGCCCTGGTGGACAAGCAATGGCAAGTCACCGACCGCGCGCAATTGCAGCAGGCTGCCATGAGCATGGCCGGCGCCATGCGCCAGGCGTCCGGCGCGCAAGGGCCGGGCATGCTGGACAAACTGAAAGGCCTGTTCAGTTTTGGCAGCCATCCGCTGGCGGGCAAGTGGAAGGCACCAATGGGCGGTGTGCTGGAATTTACGCGTGATAGCGTCATCGAGAACGACAAGGTAAGCAAAGGCACCTTTACCACCGAAGGCAATGTCGTGACGTTCGCGCCGGAAGGCGCAGGCGGCATGGCCATGCAACTCAGCCTGAGCAATAGCAACAACACGGCTACGCTCAGCATCGGCGGCATGCCAATCACGGTGCTGCAGCGCGTACGCGATTAAGCATCAGGCCAGGCGGCGCAGCGTGCCGCCTGGCGCAGTCCCCGCAGCCCGGCCATGCCGGGTTTTTTTTCGCCGCCAGCCAGGCAAAGGAGGTGGATATTTATCTTGACATCAAGATAGTTTGCATCCACACTCGATTTTTATCTTAGCGTCGAGATAGTATATGTCCGCCTCTCCTGCCCGTCCCGCCTGGGGCGATATCGTGCTCACGGCGCTGGCGCCCTTGATCTGGGGTTCCACATATATCGTCACATCCGAACTGCTGCCGCCGGATCGGCCTTTCACGGCGGCCCTGATCCGCGTGTTGCCAGCCGGCTTGCTGTTGCTGCTGCTGATGCGGCGCCTGCCCGCGCGGCACGACTGGGGTCGCGTGCTGATCTTGTCTGCATTAAATATCGGCGTGTTTCAGGCGCTGCTGTTCGTGGCCGCCTACCGCTTGCCGGGTGGCCTGGCGGCCGTGGTGGGGGCCATCCAGCCGCTCTTGGTGATGGGCCTGGCCTGGGGCGTGGAAGGGCGCCGTCCGGCCCGCCTGGCGCTGCTGGCCAGCGTGCTGGGTGTGGCTGGCATGGGCGTCTTGCTGTTGTCGCCGCGCACGGTGTGGGAACCCATCGGCATCGCCGCCGCACTGGGCGGCACGGCCTGCATGGCGGCCGGCACCTACCTGACGCGGCGCTGGAAGCCGGACTTGCCCGTGCTGGCGCTGACGGGCTGGCAATTGCTGCTCGGTGGCCTGATGCTGGCGCCCGTCGCCTGGCTGGTCGACGCACCCTTGCCAGCGCTAGCCTTGCAGCAAGTCCTGGCCTACGCCTACCTGTGCCTGGCCGGCGCCTTGCTGGCGTATGCCTTGTGGTTCCGCGGCATCGCCCGCCTCACACCCGTGGCCGTCTCCTCGCTGGGCCTGCTCAGCCCCCTGATGGCTGTCGTGCTGGGCTGGGCCTTGCTGGGACAGGCCATGACGGGCTGGTCGATGTTGGGCTTGCTGCTGGTGCTGGCCAGCGTGCTGGCCGTGCAGTGGGCCAGTGCCCGTCCCGCAACAAAGTCCTGACTTCCGCGCACTTCCCTTTGGCAGGCTGAACGTATCAGCCTGCCTGCTCATCTCTGTACCCCCCTTTTTTGCTGCACCGCACATACAGTTTTGCTTGCACTGATGTGTGGCATTGAGGCACTATTCGCTTCGCGCAAACGTTTGCGCACAACGAAATTCCATAAAAGCATGATCTACACGTGCTTGACCAACAACTCTGGAGACGCTCATGACATCCCGTATTCGCCTGAAAATGATTGCCGCCGCTGTCCTGGTGTGTGCCTTGCCCGCCGTGCCGGCGATGGCGCAGACACCTGCCAAACCGAAGGTGGCGCTGGTGATGAAGTCGCTCGCCAATGAATTTTTCCTGACCATGGAAAACGGCGCCAAGGCGCATCAGAAGGCGAATGCCGCCAAGTACGACTTGCTGTCGAACGGCATCAAGGATGAAACGGATACGTCGAGCCAGATCAAGCTGGTCGAGCAAATGATCGTCTCGCGCGTCAATGCGCTGGTGATCGCGCCGGCCGACTCGAAGGCGCTGGTGCCGGTGCTGAAGAAAGCCATCGACGCGGGCATCATCGTCGTCAATATCGACAACAAGCTCGACGAGGGTGCGCTGAAAGAGAAGGGCATCATCGTGCCATTCGTCGGTCCGGACAACCGCAAGGGCGCCAAGGTCGTCGGCGACTTCCTGGCCAAGCAGATCAAGAAGGACGATCCCGTCGGCATCATCGAAGGCGTCTCCACCACCTACAACGCACAGCAGCGCACCCTGGGTTTCCAGGATGCCATGAACGCGGCCGGTGCCAAGGTCGTCAGCGTACAGTCGGGTCAGTGGGAAATCGCCCCTGCCAACACGGTGGCCGCCGCCATGCTGAACGCCAATCCGAATATCAAGGCTTTGCTGTGCGGTAACGACAACATGGCCATCGGCGCCATTTCCGCCATCAAGGCGGCCGGCAAGACGGGCAAAGTGCTGGTCGTCGGCTACGACAACATCAACGCCATCAAGCCGATGCTGGCCGATGGCCGCGTGCTGGCTACCGCCGACCAGTTCGGTTCGCAGCAAGCCGTGTTCGGCATCGAGACCGTGCTGAAAGCCCTGGCGCAGAAGAAGAAGCAAGCCGATCTGGGTGGCGTCATCGAAACCAAGGTCGAACTGGTCGCCAAGGGCGCCAAGTCCTGATCGTTTGATCCCGCCGGGGCCGGTGCCCGCTTGCTCACCGAGCAGGCGCCGCTGGCCCCGCCGCCACTACCGCGGAGTTTTATCATGCCCATCGACATACCCCCGGCGACAGCCGCCATTCCCCTGTTAACGCTCGATAACATCGGCAAGTCCTATGTCGGCCCCGTGCTGGGCGGCGTGGGCCTGCGCTTCGCCGCTGGCCAGGTGCTGGCGCTGACGGGCGAGAACGGCGCGGGCAAAAGTACCTTGTCGAAGATCATCTGCGGCCTGGAGCAAGCCACGACGGGCACCATGCTGCTCGACGGCAAGCCTTACCTGCCCGCCTCGCGTGGCGCCGCCGAGGCGCTGGGCATCCGCATGGTGATGCAGGAACTCAATTTGATTCCCACCCTGTCGATTGCGGAAAACCTGTACCTGAAAAACCTGCCGCAGCGCTTCGGCTTCATCGACCGTACGCGCCTCGAACGCGACGCGCGCGAACAGATGGAAAAAGTCGGCCTGGGCGGCCTCGACCCGTGGACCCTCGTGGGCGAGCTGGGCATCGGTCACCAGCAAATGATCGAAATCGCGCGCAATCTGATCGGTTCCTGCCGCCTGCTGGTGCTCGATGAACCGACGGCCATGCTGACGCACCGCGAAGTGGAATTACTGTTCCTGCAAATCGAGCGCCTGAAGGCCGAAGGCGTGTGCATCATCTATATTTCCCACCGCCTGGAAGAACTCAAGCGCGTAGCCGACCGCATCGCCGTGCTGCGCGACGGCCAGCTCGTGTGCGATGACGATATCGCGGGACACTCCGCCGCCGACCTGGTCAGCCTGATGGTGGGCCGCTCGGCCGACGATGCGGTGGACTTGAGCGGGCGCACGTTAGGTGCGCCGCTGCTGCGCGTGCGCGGCCTGGCGCGCGGCAAGGTGGTCAAGCCGACGTCCTTCGACTTGCGCGCCGGCGAAATCCTCGGCATTGCCGGCCTGATCGGCTCGGGTCGCACGGAATTGCTGCGCCTGATCTTCGGCGCCGACCGCGCCGACGCCGGTGACGTGTTTCTCGGCGACAGCGAGGTGCCCGCCGCCTTGCACTCGCCGCAGGCAGCAGTGAAAGCCGGCATCGCCATGATCACGGAAGACCGCAAGGGCCAAGGCTTGTTGCTGCGCCAGTCCATCGCCGTCAACACGACCCTCGCCTCGCTCGACACCGTGAGTGGCGCGGGCTGGCTCAACGACGCCGCCGAAGCGTCGGTGGCCGACGATTACATTCAGCGCCTGGGCATCCGCTCGCGCAACAGCGCGCAAACGGTGGCGGAGCTCTCTGGCGGCAACCAGCAAAAGGTAGTAATCGCCCGCTGGCTGTACCGCGACTGTCCCGTGATGCTGTTCGACGAGCCCACGCGCGGCATCGATATCGGCGCCAAGTTTGATATTTATCAGGTGCTGGCCGAACAGGCGCGCCAGGGTAAGGGCCTCGTCATCGTGTCGAGCGACTTGCGCGAACTGATGCTGATCTGCGACCGCATCGCCGTCATGAGCGCGGGCAGCATCGTCGAGACCTTCGAGCGCGGTGCCTGGAGCCAGGACGCGCTGCTGTCGGCCGCCTTCTCCGGCTATTTGACCCCTCATTCCACTCCAGCTGCGGCCTGATCCGCCGGAAAGATTCCCATGACCACCCATTCCTCTCCTTCGTATCTGCAGCGCAGTCTGGCCGACCTGAAAAACTATGCGGGCCTGATCGGCGCTTTGCTCGCCATGTGCGTGCTGTTCTCGTTTGCCAGCGAAAACTTCTTTACGCTCGCCACCCTCAGCACCCTGTCGAACAACATCCCGACTCTGGTGGTGATGGCCGTCGGCATGACCTTCGTGCTGATCATCGGCGGCATCGACCTGTCCGTCGGCTCCGTGATGGCGCTGGCCGCTTCCGTGCTGTCGCTGGCCGTCGTGCACTGGGGCTGGCCCGTGTGGAGCGCGGCCCTGCTGGGCATGTTCGTCGCCGCCCTGTGCGGCGCCACCACGGGCTTGATTTCCGTCGGCTGGCGCATTCCCTCGTTCATCGTTTCGCTGGGCGTGCTGGAAATGGCGCGTGGCCTGGCGTACCAGGTGACCAATTCGCGCACGGAATACATCGGCAGCGCCGTTGACGGCATCAGCTCGCCGATCGCCTTCGGCCTGTCGCCGGCCTTCATCGCCGCCATCGCTATTGTTGTCATCGGCCACCTGGTGCTCACGCGCACGGTGCTGGGGCGCCACTGGATCGGCATCGGCACGAATGAAGAAGCCGTGCGTTTGTCCGGCATCAATACGAAGCCGTCAAAAGTGCTGGTGTTTGCCCTGATGGGTTTCCTCGCCGGCGTGGGCGCCCTGTTCCAGATGTCGCGCCTGGAAGCGGCCGACCCGAATGGCGGCGTGGGCATGGAATTGCAAGTGATCGCCGCCGTCGTGATCGGCGGCACCAGCCTGATGGGCGGACGCGGTTCCGTCATCAGCACGTTTATCGGCGTGTTGATCATTTCCGTGCTGGAAGCGGGCCTGGCGCAAGTGGGCGTATCCGAACCCGTGAAACGCATCGTCACCGGCCTGGTGATCGTCGCCGCCGTGGTGCTCGACACTTACCGCCGCCGCGGCGAGCGCGCATAATCGCAGGAGAAAGCGCGTTTCATGGCAACCATCAAGCAAGTGGCGCAGGCGGCGGGGGTGTCGTTTACCACCGTCTCGCACGTCCTCAACAATACCCGCCCCGTCAGCGACGAGGCGCGCCGCGCCGTGCTGGCGGCGGCGGAGCAATTGCACTACGTGCCCAGCGCGCTGGCGCGTTCCCTGCGCAGCCGCAGCACGGGCACCATCGGCCTGATCATTCCCAACAATACGAACCCGTATTTTTCTGAAGTGGCGCGTGGCATCGAGGATAGCTGCTACGCGGCCGGCTACAGTGTGATCCTGTGCAATTCCGATGACGACCCCGTCAAGCAGCGCGACTACTTGAACGTGCTCTTGACCAAGCGCTGCGATGGCTTGATTTTATCCGCGCTGGCTGACAGCGATGGCGAACTGCTGCGCAAGATGAAGGTGCCGGCCGTGCTGCTCGACCGCGCGCCCAGCGACCTGTCCATCGATGCCGTGGCGGTCGACAACCGCGCCGGGGGATCGTTGGCCGCGCGCCATTTACTGGGGCTGGGACGCCGGCGCCTCGCGTGCATCGCCGGTCCCCGTGAAGTGCGCATTTCCAACGAACGCATCGCCGGTGCGCGCAGTGCCATGGCGGACGCGGGCGTGGTACTGGCCGACGCGCTGTGCCGCCATAGCGATTTTACGAGCGCGGGCGGCTATGCGGCGGCGCTGGACTTGCTGGCGCTGCCCAAGGGCCAGCGCCCCGACGCCTTGTTCTGCTGCAATGACTTGATGGCCTTTGGCGCCCTGCGCGCCGCCGCCGAGCGGGGCATTGCCGTGCCGGCCGAGCTGGCCGTCGTCGGCTTCGACGATATCGACCTGGCCAGCTTCGTGCATCCGGCCTTGAGCAGCGTGGCGCAAAACACGCGCGAGCTGGGCCACATCACGGCCGCCTGCCTGCTGGCGCGCATCGCCGACCCCGCCTTGCCGCGCCAGCAGCGCAGCATCGCGCCGGCACTGCATGCGCGCGGTTCCAGCGTGGCTGCCACTGTACCCTTTTCCGCACCTACTTCTTCACCTGCAACTGAACTGATGGGAATGACATCATGATCGTGGTTATCGGCAGCATCAATATGGACCTGGTCTTGCGCGTGCCGCGCATGCCCCTCCCCGGCGAAACCCTGACGGGCGGCGCGTTTCGCACCATTCCTGGCGGCAAGGGCGCCAACCAGGCCGTCGCTTGTGCGCGCCTCAGCGGCAAAGTGGCCGCCGGTGGCCAGCAAGTGGCCATGGTCGGCTGCGTGGGCGACGACGCGTTCGGCGCGACCCTGCGCGCGGCTCTCGTCGGCGACGGCATCATCGACAGCCACATCACCACCTTGCCCGGTGTCGCGTCCGGCATCGCTTCCATCCTGGTCGACGACAATGGCCAGAACAGCATCGTGATTGCCGGCGGCGCCAACGATTTGCTCAGCCCCGCGCACATTGACGCGGCGCAAGGTTTGATCGAACAGGCAGATATTGTCGTGCTGCAGCTGGAGACACCGATGGCCACCGTCGTGCACGCCATTAAACTGGCCCGTTCGCTGGGCAAGACGGTGGTGCTGAACCCGGCCCCGGCCGCCAGCTTGCCGGACGGCGTGCTGGAACTGGTCGACTACCTGATTCCGAATGAAATCGAAGCGGCCATGCTGGCCCGCGTCAGTCCAGAAGGCGCGGACATCAAGGTGCTGGCGGCAGCGCTGCAAAAGTTGGGCAGCGATAACGTTATCATCACCCTCGGCTCCAAGGGCGTGCACGCGGCCCTGTATGGCGGCGATACCACGTTCCCGGCCGAGGTGGTGCAAGCCGTGGACACGACGGCGGCCGGCGACACGTTTATCGGCGGTTTTGTGGCGGGCCTGGCGTCCGGCATGGACGAGGCTGAAGCGATTCAGCAAGGCCAGCGCGCGGCCGCCTGGAGCGTCACCAAGCCCGGCGCGCAAACCTCGATTCCCCACCTGCACGAGCTGTTCTAAAGACACCACGCCCATGAAAAAATCACCGCTGCTTAATATTGCGCTGTCGCAACTGATCGCTTCGCTGGGCCATGGCGATATGCTCGTCATCGGCGACGCGGGCTTGCCCTCGCAGCCGGGCGTGCCCCTGATCGACCTGGCCTTGACGCGCGGCATTCCCGGTTTCATCGATACCGTGAACACGGTATTGAGCGAAATGCAGGTGGAATACCATTTGCTGGCCAGCGAATTGCCACAGCACAACCCGGTCATGGCGGCGCAGGTGGCGTCCCTGGCCTTGCCCGATGCGCGCCAGGTGACGCATGAAGAGTTCAAGCAACTGTCGAAGGGCGCGCGCGCCATCGTGCGCACGGGCGAATGCAGCCCGTATGCCAACATTATTTTGGTGGCTGGCGTCGTGTTCTAGCGAAAACAATGGTCAGATTGTTTGCTAAAAACATCAACTTTATTGTTTCTAGTGAAATAATTATCCATCGGCAAAAGGGGCGGCTACAATAGTCATACCCTGCCAGCTCGGCAGTTTCTGTGGTGTTTTGCCATGCTGATGAAAGCATCCGACGCTTTCCGCTCCTACTTGCCGCCCGCCGGCAGGTTGGTGCATGGCTGGCGCTGCTTTTTCTTCCTGCTGCTGTGCCTGGCAACGCCCGCCCGGGCGCTGGAACCCATCTCGCTGCAGCTCAATTTCACGCATCAGTTCCAGTTTGCCGGCTATTACGCGGCCATCGAGCAGGGTTATTACCGCGAGGCGGGGCTGGAGGTCAGGCTGCTCGAAGGCCGCGGCGTGCCGCCTGCCGAGGCCGCCGTGCTGACGGGGCAGGCCGAATATGGCATTGGCGACAGCACCTTGTTGCTCAGCCGCATAGCTGGTAAGCCGCTGGTGGTGCTGGCCGTGGTGTTCCAGCATTCGCCCAGCGTCCTGCTGATGCGCCAGCATGGCGGCGCGCCGGACGTGCACCGGCTGGCGGGCGCCCCCGTGATGACAGGCGCGCCCACCGACGTGGCGTTCGCGTCCGATGAAGTGTCGCTGTTCCTGAAGAAAATGGGCGTCGCACCGGAACAGATGCTGCACCTGCCACCCAGCTACCGGGTCGAGGATTTGATCGAAGGCAAGGTCGAGGCCATCGCCGCGTATTCCACCAACGAGCCGGACTATCTGGACCGTGTGGGCTTTCCCTATTACCAGTTTACGCCGCGCACGGCCGGCATCGATTTCTATGGCGACAACCTGTTTACCAGCGAGCACGAACTGCGCCGCCATCCCGAGCGCGTGAAAGCGTTCCGTGCTGCCAGCCTGCGCGGCTGGCAATACGCGATGGCGCATCGCGAGGAAATGGCGCAACTGATCCATCTCAAATACAGCCAGCGCCATGACCGCGCGCACCTGCTGTACGAGGCGCAGCAGATGGAATTGCTGCTGCAGCCGGAACTGGTGGAGCTGGGCTACATGAATCCCCAGCGCTGGCAGCATATCGCCGACACGTATGTCGCCATGGGCGTGCTGCCGCCCAATGCCACGGATAGCCACGCCTACAAGGGTTTCCTGTATCGCCCCGTACCAGGCGCCGACCTGGGTTGGTTGTACCTGTCGCTGGGCGTGGCGGGTAGCATGCTGGCCGTGTCGGCCGCCTTTCACTTCAGTAACCTGGCACGCGAGCGCCGCCGCACGGAAGAAACCATCCGCCAGGGGGAGTTGCGCTTTCGCACCATGTTCGAGGAAGCGCCCATGGGCATCGCCCTGATCGATACCGTGAGTGGACAGTTTCTGGATATCAATCCGCGCTATCTGGCCATCGCAGGACGTAGCCTGGAGCACATGAAGCGGTCGAGCTGGATGGAAATCAGCCATCCCGACGACGTGGCTGGCGAGCAGGCGCACGTGGCGCAGTTGCTGGCGCGGCGCATGCCGGGCTTCCGCCACGCCAAGCGCATCGTGCGCCCCGATGGCGGCGTGGTGTGGGTCGATGCCTCGGTGACTGCCATCGCCACGGCGCGCCATGGCGCGCCGCAGCACCTGTGCATGCTGGAAGACGTGACGGACAAGCGGCAAACGGAAGCGCTGATCTGGCAGCAAGCCAATTTCGATACCTTGACGCAATTGCCGAACCGGCGCATGTTCCATGAGCGTTTGCGCCTGGCGCTGGCCCAGGGCCGGCGCGATACGAGCCGCGTGGCCATCCTGTTCATCGACCTCGATCATTTCAAGGAAGTCAACGACACCCTGGGCCACCATCAGGGCGATATCTTGCTGATCGAAGCGGCGCGGCGCATCCGCGTGGGCGTGCGTGAGACGGACACGGTGGCGCGCCTGGGCGGCGATGAATTCACGGTGATCCTGTCCGATGTCGACGATCTGCAGCAAGTGGACCGCATCGCGCGGCAGATACTCGACGGCTTGCTGGCGCCGTTCTTGCTCGGACAGGAGCAGGCGTTCGTCTCGGCTTCGATCGGCATCACCCTGTATCCTGACGACGCGGGTACGATCGAGGACTTGCTCAAGCATGCGGACCAGGCCATGTATGTGTCGAAAGGCGCGGGGCGCAACCGCTATAGCTACTTTACGCCCGCCATGCAGGTGGCGGCCGTCAACCGCATGCGCATGGGGGCAGACCTGCGCACGGCCTTGCGCGAACAGCAGATGCAGCTGCATTACCAGCCCATCGTTGAACTGCATGGCTGCACTATTGTCAAAGTGGAAGCTTTGCTGCGCTGGCACCATCCGCAGCGAGGCATCGTGTGTCCGCCCGATTTCCTGGCAGTAGCCGAGAGCAGCGACTTGATCGTCGACATTGGCAACTGGGTGCTGCGCACGGCGGCCGCGCAACTGCTGCGCTGGCGCGCGCAGGGCCAGGCCATCGGCTTGCCAGGGCTGCAACTGTGCCTGAACCAGTCACCGCTGGAGCTGCAACGCGAAGCCGAGGCGCCCGGCACCTGGCTGCGCCAGCTGATGGCGCTCGATGTGCCACCCTCGGCCATCGTGCTCGACATGCGCGAAGATGCGCTGCTGGGGACCGGCAGCGGCATGGCGCAGCGGCTGCAGCACTTGCGCGAGGCGGGCTTGCAGATCGCCCTGGACGACTTTGGCAGCGGCCCCGCCTCGCTGACGCAATTGCAGCAGTGCGGTATCGACTACCTGAAGCTCGACGGCGTGCTGGTGCGCAAGCTGGCGCCCGGTGCCAGCGAACTGGTGTTGTGCGAAGCCATCGTCACCATGGCCCACAAGCTTGGCTTGCAAGTCATCGCCGAGGGGGTGGAGACGCCAGAGCAGCGCGCGCGGCTGCTGGAGATCGGCTGTGACTTTGCGCAAGGCGATTTGTTTGCGCCGCCGCTGGCCATCGAAGCGTTCGATGCGCTGCTGCACGCCCAGCGGCCCTTGCACCCTTGAAACAGGCGCGCGCTGCCACCAGATGTCCACTGGCCCTGCGGGACAGGGCTCCCGGCCTGAACGGGCTTATACTCGACGGGCTGGCGCCTGCGCCCGGCTCCAGCTGTCACCGGTTCGCGTTATGAACCGGGCGCGCAGGCAAACCTTCTTCCATTCACTCAACTCGAGGTGACCTCATGGGCATTTTCAGCAATATCTATAACAAAATCTTCCACCATGCGTCCGATGCTGCCCCGGCAGCCACGCCAGCCGCCGCTACCGACGCGCCAGCGGCGGCGGCACCAGCGGCAGCACCTGCTCCAGCGGCAGCCGTGCCGGTGGTGGACGTGGAAGTGGTGCTGGTCGACCTGGCCAGCAAGAACGCGGAAACACTCAATTGGCGCACATCCATCGTCGATCTGATGAAATTGCTGCAGCTTGACAGCAGCCTGGCCGCGCGCAAGGAACTGGCACAAGAGCTGCACTTCACAGGTGACACCAACGATTCGGCCAGCATGAATATCTGGCTGCACCGCCAGGTGATGATCAAGCTGGCGGAAAACGGCGGCAAGGTACCGGAAGAACTGAAGAACTAAACACCTGGCGGCGGCAGGGGTATCCACTGTCACCGCTATCCAATCCTGTGGGAACTGCCTATCATGGGGTTCCCATAGTGTCGCGATAGCTAAAACCAATTGAAACTATTGTGACAATCAATTTTGCATATGGATTAAAACCCCTTACACTAGGGTCTTACTGATTCACCACACGAGAGGAAATGACTATGTCGCTCATCAATACCCAAGTTAAACCATTCAAGGCAACCGCATTCCACAATGGCAAATTCGTCGACCTGACGGAAGCGTCGCTGAAAGGCAAGTGGTCGGTATTCGTGTTCTACCCAGCCGACTTCACCTTCGTTTGCCCAACCGAACTGGAAGACCTGGCCGATCACCACGCCGAGTTCCAGAAGCTGGGCGTCGATGTCTACGGCATCTCGACCGACTCGCATTTCGCGCATAAAGCATGGCACGACACCTCGGACGCGATCAAGAAAGTGCAATACGCACTGATCGGCGACCCAACCGGTACCCTGTCGCGCAATTTCGAAGTCATGATCGAAGAAGAAGGCATGGCTCTGCGCGGTACCTTCGTCATCAACCCGGACGGCTTCATCAAAGTGCTGGAAGTGCATGACAACGGCATCGGCCGTGACGCAGCGGAACTGTTGCGCAAAGTCAAGGCAGCTCAATACGTTGCCGCTCACCCAGGCGAAGTTTGCCCAGCCAAATGGACGGAAGGCGCAGCAACCCTGACCCCATCGCTGGACCTGGTTGGCAAGATCTAAATCTTGAAGCAGCAAGCAGCAAACAAGTAGTTACCGCGATGCCGGACCGGGTGTCCGGCCCGGCATTCGCCTAAATATTTGTAGAAAAGGAAAAAAATCATGTTAGACGCAACCCTCAAAACCCAACTGAAATCCTACCTGGAAAAAGTGGTGTATCCGCTTGAGCTGGTCGCTTCTCTCGATGACAGCGCAAAAGCCCGCGAGATGAAGGAATTGCTCCAGGAGATAGTCCTGTTGAGCGACAAGATCACGCTGGTCGAGCGCACAGACGCTGGCGTGCGGACCCCGTCGTTCAGCATCAACCGTGCAGGCTCCGACATCGGCGTGCGTTTCGCCGGTGTGCCGATGGGCCACGAATTTACTTCCCTGGTGCTGGCGCTGCTGCAAGTGGGCGGCCACACCATCAAGTTCGACGAAGCCGTGATCGAACAGATCCGCAACCTCGATGGCGATTACGAGTTTGAAACGTTTATTTCGCTCTCCTGCCATAACTGCCCGGAAGTGGTGCAGGCATTGAATGCCATGGCGGTGATCAACCCGCGCATCAAGGTCACCACCATCGATGGCGGCGTGTTCCCGAAAGAAGTGGAAGAGCGCCAGATCATGGCCGTGCCGATGATGTTCCTGAATGGCGAGCATTTCGGCCAGGGACGCACGAATGTCGAGGAAATTCTCGCCAAGCTCGACACCAACGCCGGCGCACGTCAGGCTGAAGCACTGAACAAGAAAGACGTCTTTGATGTGCTGATCGTCGGCGGCGGCCCTGCCGGTGCGGCAGCGGCCATCTACGCGGCCCGCAAAGGCATCAGGACGGGCGTGCTGGCCGAGCGTTTCGGCGGCCAGACCCTCGACACCATGGCCATCGAGAATTTTATTTCCGTCAAGGAAACCGATGGTCCGAAGTTTGCCATGGCGCTGGAACAGCACGTCAAGACCTATGACGTCGATATCATGAACACCCAGCGCGCCAGCAAGCTGACGCCAGGCAAGCTGATCGAGATTGAAACGGCGAATGGCGCCATCCTGAAAGCCAAGACCATCATCCTGGCCACTGGTGCGCGCTGGCGCGAAATCAACGTGCCGGGCGAGAAGGAATACCGCAACCACGGCGTGGCGTACTGCCCGCACTGTGATGGTCCTTTGTTCAAGGGCAAGCGCGTGGCCGTGATCGGTGGCGGCAACTCGGGCGTGGAAGCGGCAATCGACCTGGCCGGCCTGGTGAAACACGTGACCCTGATCGAGTTCGGCGCGGAATTGCGCGCCGATGCGGTGCTGCAACGCAAGCTGCACAGCCTGCCTAACGTGACCGTGATCACCTCGGCGCAAACCACCGAGATCCACGGCGACGGCAAGATCGTCAATGGCCTGAGCTACACGGACCGGGTCAGCGGCGCATCGAACAAGGTCGAGCTGGAAGGCGTCTTCGTGCAAATCGGCCTGGTGCCGAACACGGAATGGCTGAAAGGGACGGTAGCGTTGTCGCGCCACGGTGAAATCGAAGTCGACGCCCGCGGCCAGACCTCGATCCCCGGCGTGTTTGCCGCCGGCGACGTCACCACGGTGCCGTACAAGCAGATCATCATCGCCACTGGCGAAGGTGCAAAGGCAGCCCTGTCCGCCTTTGACCACCTGATCCGCTCGGATGACGAGGAAGTGGTCGAAGAGTCGGCAGCGAAAGAAGCATTGACGGCGTAAATCTTCACGTTAAAAAAAACCGGAACGGCCGCGAGGCTGTTCCGGTTTTTTTTATGCGTAGAGGAAACTTAGCTGCCCGCGTACAGGGGATTGGCGGCCACATATACCTGGACGCCGTCGACGGGCATGTCCTTGGGCGCGATCTCGCTCAGGGCGAAGACAGTCTTGTTGTTGAAGGTTTGCACGTGCCACGTAAAACGCTGGCCGGCGCGCGCGATGGTGACGGTTTCGCCGCGCGTGACGTTGATGTGCCGCGTATCGGCCTGCAGTTCGATGCTGCGCTGCGCGGCGGCGTGCGGGGCGCTGCTGCCATAGTCGGCGGGCGTGCCCGTGGGGCCGGCCGCGATGGCCGAGGCGCCGAAGGCGGCGCACAAAATCGCCAGGGCGCTGCGGTGGGTGTTCAACATATTAATCTCCAAGAATAAGCCAGGCGCGGTGAATAACCGTGCCGTGTTGTCGTCGTGGCTGCACCGGGATCGCCGGTTTTTGCAACACGGCATCGTAAGCTGTCCTTGGCCGATCTGCAAAGCTGTATTTCCTGTCTATATTTCCACCGTCGCCGCCAGCGGCACGTCCGGCACCAGATGGCTGGTCAGCACGATGCACTGGCGCGCCAGGCGGGACGGCTCGGACAGGCGCGTGCGCAGATGCGCCATGGCCGCCGCGTCGAGGCCATTGAACGGTTCATCGATCAGCAGCAGGCGCACGGGCAAGGCCAGCGCCAGGGCCAGTTGCAGCTTTTTGTGCTGGCCCAGCGAGAGGTCGGTAATGCTTTGCTGCAAGGTCGGCATCATGGCAAATGCGCTCAGCTCGTCATTCAGCAGGGACTGGTCGCTGCCCGGGTACAGGGCCAGGTGCAGGTCGAGCATTTCGTGCACTTGCAGCCAGGGCAGGGAAGGGGCGTCGCCACCACAATAAAAGGCCTGGGCGCGGTAGGCCAGCGGCATGAAACCGCTGTCGATGTCGTCCAGGCGGAGGGCGCCGCGCGCGGGCAGCAGTGCGCCACCCGCCAGTTTCAGCAAGGTCGTCTTGCCGGCGCCATTCGCGCCCCGCAGCCAGGTGATGCCAGGGCCGAATTGCTGGCTGAATCCCTGGAAGACGCTGTGCGTCGGGAAGTGAAAATCGAGGTGCTCGATGTGCAGGGTGGGAGAAGAGGCATTCAATTCCATAATTCGCTTCCGATAGCGCTCAAGGCAAGGATGGACAGCACGACGAGGACGACGCGTCCGCGCGCCGTCAGGCGGGGCAGGCCGACGATGGCCAGCAAGGCCGCACTGGCGGCGAGGGCATACACGCTGGTGACGCGCTGCTGCAAGGCGGCGGGGTTAATGTTGTACAGCAAGACAGCGCCTGCCAGCAGCACGGCAAACGGTGGCAGCAGGCTCACTACGCAAGCCAGGCGTGTCAAGGCCGTGCTGGCCAGAGGCCAGGCGTTCAGTGATGGATGCAGCAAGCCGATCTGCTCGCGCACGGCCTTGTCGCCCCGGTCCGTCACAATGACCAGGCTGGCGC
Source organism: Janthinobacterium pasteuri (assembly GCF_051380775.1). Lineage (NCBI taxonomy): Bacteria > Pseudomonadati > Pseudomonadota > Betaproteobacteria > Burkholderiales > Oxalobacteraceae > Janthinobacterium > Janthinobacterium pasteuri. The sequence goes on from NZ_JBNYXS010000006.1 coordinate 126,572, forward strand.
TGGCCAGTAAACCGAGCAGCGGCGCGGGCACCAGGGGTGCACGCAGCAGCCAGGCCAGCATGCTGGCGCCAGCCGTGGCCAGCAGCACGCTTTGCTGGATGCCAATCATATTTTCCTTGCGCCAAAACGGTAGCCAGAACAACTGGCGCCACAGAAACACGGTGCGCCAGCGGGGCCGTTGCGGCACATAGGTGCTCATCGTTGGCGGGCGCGCCCTTTGTGCTGGGCGTGGCGCGCGCAGGCGCTGCGCCATGATGAGCGTCGTCAGCAGCCAGGCCAGCAGCCAGGCGACGATGGTGGCGGCGATGCCGGGCGCGACAATTGGGCGCAGCCAGGGTGGCGACTGCAGCAGCCAGATGGTGGTCGAGATGGCATAGGCGAGGCCCAGCGGCAGCATCAGCAAACCGGCCACGGCCACGTCGGCTTGCCAGCGCAAGCGCGTCGGCAAGGGCAGCTGGCGCAGCCAGGCGGCGACGGGAGCCGGCAACAGCCGTTTGCGCAGCAGCCAGACGGGCAGGCAGGTCAGCATGACTTGCGCGCTCACGACAGCCAGGGCGGCGGGCCAGGGCAGGCTCGCGGCGAGAAAGCCAGGCAGGGCGATGACGCTGAGCAGACCCAGCAGGACGGGTCCGGCCAGGAAAAAGAAGATCTCCATGGAACTCCTTAGGCTGGCGGCAAATTGCAGCAAAGCATGATGGGCCAGGCGCAAGCGCAGGACGAGGTAGGGGGAAAGACTGGGGGGCAGGCGCATCAGGCAGGAGCTGCAGAGTCAGGACGAGCGCTGATTCTAACAGCCGGGGTCAGACCCCCGGACAAGTTAGCTTTGAGCTTGACGTTGGCGGTGTTGAGGGTCTGACCCCACAATGGGAAAAGCCCTTCGGTTCAGAGAACCAAAGGGCTTTTCTTTTATTGGCGGAGCGGACGGGACTCGAACCCGCGACCCCCGACGTGACAGGCCGGTATTCTAACCAACTGAACTACCACTCCAAGCTCGTATGATCTGTGTTGCTGATCCATGAAGCACTGGATAATTTTCTGTATTGGTGGTGGGTGCTGAGAGGCTCGAACTCCCGACCTACGCCTTGTAAGGGCGCCGCTCTACCAACTGAGCTAAGCACCCGCATACCCAGAAAACTATCCCGACGTTTGTCACCACGTCTGGAAGAGGCACTATTATAGGGGGCGCTTTCCCGCTTGTGCAACTATTCTTGGGGGCTAAAAGCAGTTTTTTTGCTGAAAAGCGCAAAAATGTTCATGGAAGGGAGTGCTGACGTGTTTTTTGCTTCTGAAATGGGAAAAGCCCTTCGGTTCAGAGAACCAAAGGGCTTTTCTTTTATTGGCGGAGCGGACGGGACTCGAACCCGCGACCCCCGACGTGACAGGCCGGTATTCTAACCAACTGAACTACCACTCCAAGCTCGTATGATCTGTATTGCTGATCCATGAAGCACTGGACAGTTTTCTGATTTGGTGGGTGCTGAGAGGCTCGAACTCCCGACCTACGCCTTGTAAGGGCGCCGCTCTACCAACTGAGCTAAGCACCCGTTGCTTGTCTCAGAAAACCATCCCGACGTTTGTCACCACGTCTGGAAGAGGCGCTATTATAGGACGACGTAAATCCTTGTGCAAGCGCTTTTTTCACATTATTCCGTGATGTTCCATTGGGAAAGCATCCACGCCATATTAAATGCGTTCTCGGCGATGGCGTTGTAGCGGCCGGAAGCGCCACCGTGGCCGGCGCCCATATTTGTTTTCAGCAGCAGGGGATTGCTGTCCGTCTTATACGCGCGCAGCTTGGCCACATACTTGGCCGGTTCCCAGTACATCACCTGGCTGTCGTTGAGGCCCGTCGTCACCAGCATGGCTGGATAATTCTTGCGCGTAATGTTGTCGTAGGGCGAGTAGCTGAGCATGTAGTCGTAGGCTGCCTTCTGGTTCGGGTCGCCCCATTCCAGGTATTCGCCCGTCGTCAGGGGCAGGCTGGCGTCCATCATGGTGTTCATCACATCGACGAACGGTACGGCCGCGTGCACGGCGTGGAACAGTTCGGGACGCATGTTGACGACGGCGCCCATCAAGAGGCCACCGGCGCTGCCGCCCTGGATGATGAGGCGGTTCGGACTCGTCCATTTTTCGCGCACCAGGTAGTCGGCGCTGTCGATGAAGTCATTGAAGGTGTTTTTCTTCTTCATCAGCATGCCGTCTTCATGCCAGGCTTCGCCCATGTCGGTGCCGCCGCGGATATGCGCCTGCGCATAGATGACGCCCCGCTCCAGCAGGCTGATGCGGCTGATGGAGAAAGTGGCTTCCGTGGAAATGCCATACGAGCCGTACGAGTACAGCAGCAGCGGCGCGGAACCGTCGAGCTTGACGCCCTTCTTGTAGACGACCCACAGCGGCACCTGCACGCCATCGCGCGCTGTTACCCACAGGCGCTGCGTGGTGTAGCGGCTGCCGTCAAAGCCGCCGACAATTTCCTGCTGTTTCAGCACCGTGCGCTTGCCATCCTTCATGCTGACATCGATGACGGTAGGCGGCGTGACGGGCGACTGGTACGACATGCGAAATTGCGTGGCGTTAAATTCGGGCGTGCCGGCCGCCGTGGCCAGGTAGACGGGGTCGTCGAACTGCACGGTTTTCCAGTTCTTTTGCGCAAAATCATAGATGCGCGCGCGGTTCAGTGCGCGCGCCTTTTCCATCACCACCAGGTAGCCCTGGAACACGTCGATGGACTGGATCACCGCGTCCTTGTTGTGCGCAACGACGGGTTTCCAATTTTTCGGCTGCGGCGCAGACAGCGGTGCGCTGACGACGCGGAAATTCTTCGCCTCCTTGTTGGTGAGAATGTATAGCTGGCCGTCGCGGTGTTCGACGCCGTAGCGGTGGCCCTTTTCACGCTTGAGCACGCTCTGGAAACTGCCTTCCGGCTTGTTCGTTGGCAATAGCAGCACTTCGCTGGTATCCGTGCTGCCCGAGGTCAGCACAAAGTAGCGTTTGTCCTGCGTGCGACCCACATTGATGGCGAACTGCTCCACCGGCTCGTGGTAGACCTGCTGCGGCGTGCCGCCCAGGGCCAGGCGGAACAGGCGGTCCGAGCGTTTGGTGGTGGCGTCTTCCTGGGCCAGCATCAGGGTGGCGTTATCCGCCGCCCAGGCCAGCGATGTCACGCGTGGCATGGTATCAAGCAGCAGCTTGCCCGTCTTCAAATCCTTGACATGCAGCTCGTACTGGCGGAAACCCGTCGTGTCGGTGGTGTAGGCCAGCAATTGTTCATTCGGGCTGATGGCAAACGCGCGCACGGCAAAGAATTTGTGGCCTTCGGCCAATTGATTCTGGTCCAGCAGGATTTCTTCGACCGCCTGCGCATCGTAGGCGCCATGCGCACCGACAGGGCGGCGGCAGTGAAGCGGGTATTGCTTGCCCGCTTCCGTGCGCGTGTAATAGTAAAAGTTACCCTGGCGCGCAGGCACGGACAGGTCGACTTCCTGCATGCGGCCCTTGACTTCCGCAGCCACCTTGTCGGCCAGCGGCTGGATCGGGGCCGTGACGGCGGCCGTGTAGGCATTTTCCGCATTCAGGTAGTCGATGACGGCAGGATCGGTCTTCTTTTGCAGCCAGCGGTAGTCGTCCGTGACGACGGTGCCGTGGCGCGTTTCCTGCCAGGCTGTTCTGGCGGCGACGGGCGCGGTATCGGCGGCGAGCGCGGATGGCGCCAGCGTGGACAGCACGATGGATGAGCAGACGGCCAGATGGCGCAAAGCTTGATGTGCTATAGACAAGGCAACTCCTTTGAATAGTTGTGTCAGGATTGTAATCTTGCTATTGAGAAAAGCAACCGCCGTGCTCATGCGTTTCAACTTGCATCCATGGGGATTTCCAGCGATACTGTATATAATTACAGTATTCATCTGCATCCTGCCGCGAGGTGTCCTTGACCACATCTGCCCCTGCCTTGCCTGAAGCCCGCCGCTGGATCGCCCACCTGGACATGGATGCCTTCTTTGCCTCCGTGGAACTGTTGAAATATCCCGAATTGCGCGGCGAAGCCGTCGTCATCGGCGGCGGCCGGCTGCAGCAACCGGTGCTGCAGGAGGATGGCACGCGGCAATTTGCGCGCATGCGCGACTACGTGGGGCGCGGTGTCGTCACCACCTCGACCTATGCGGCGCGCAAGTTTGGCGTGTTTTCCGCCATGGGCATCATGAAGGCAGCGAAATTGGCGCCGGACAGCATCCTGTTGCCCGCCGATTTCGAGGCTTACCGCGAGTATTCGGCCCGCTTCAAGCAAGCCGTGGCCCATCTGTGCCCCATCATCCAGAACGTGGGCATCGATGAAATCTATATCGACCTCACCGAATACGGCGAGCAGGCGCCGGCCATGGCGGCGCGCCTGAAGGCGGCCGTGTTCGAGGCGACGGGCCTGTCGTGCTCGGTCGGCCTGGCGCCCAACAAATTGCTGGCAAAAATCTGTTCCGACCTGGAAAAGCCCGACGGACTCACCATTTTGTCGCCCGAGGATGTTGAAACGCGCGTGTGGCCCTTGCCGGCAAAAAAGATCAACGGCATCGGCCCGAAGGCCACGGCCAAGCTGGAAGCGCTGGGCATCGTCAGCATCGGTGAACTGGCGCAAGCCGACCTGGCCATGCTGCGTACGCAGTTCGGCGACCTGTACACGGGCTGGCTGCGCCAGGCGGCGCTGGGCATCGATGAGCGGCCCGTGCAGACGAGCAGGGAAACCAAGTCCGTCAGCCGCGAAACGACGTTTGAGCGCGACTTGCAGGTGGTGCGCGACCGCGCCACCCTGTCGGAAAAGCTGGAAAGCCTGTGCACGCGCGTGGCGGGCGACCTCGACAAGCAGTCGCTGGCGGGGCGTACGGTGGGCATCAAGCTGCGCTTCGAGGATTTCAGCACCGTCACGCGCGATATCACCCTGCCCAGCGCCACGGCGGACGCCGCCGCCATCCTGCGCGCCAGCCGCGATTGCCTGCGGCGCGTGCCATTTGAAAAGAAAATCCGCCTGCTGGGCGTGCGCATCTCGACCTTGTGCGATCCGGCCGTGGTGACGCGGCAGGCGCCAGCCCAGGCGGAGCTGTTTCCCGCCCTGTAGCGGCATTCCCTGTTGATTATAAGCATCGCGCCAGTCCGCGCTTTTGACGGCATTCCTGTGTCGAAAGTGTAGAATGGCGTTCCCCTGGCACTACTGAAACAAACGGAAGACAAAAACTATGTGGTTCAAGAATCTTCAGATTTACCGCCTGCCCGCACCATGGGCTTATACGCCAGAACAACTGGAAGAGGCCTTGTCCTCGAACAAATTTACGCCGGCGACCAGCATGGATCTGATGCGCCAGGGCTGGGATACGCCACGCCCGAACGGTGGCCTGGTCCACGTGGTCAACAAGCAAATGCTGATCTTGCTGGGCACGGAAAAGAAACTGTTGCCAGCGACCGTCATCAACCAGGTGGCCAAGGCCCGCGCTGCCGAGATGGAAGAAGCGCAAGGCTTTGCGCCTGGCAAGAAAGCCATGAAAGAATTGAAGGAACGCGTGGCCGACGAGCTGCTGCCGCGCGCCTTCAGCATCCGCAGCAACGTCTGGACCTGGATCGACCCCGTCAATGGCTGGCTGGTGGTCGATGCCGCCAGCCCGGCAAAAGCCGATGAAGTCATCAAGCTGCTGTTGAAAGCCGTCGACAAACTGCCGCTGGAAAGCCTGCGCGTGCAGCGCTCGCCCGTGGCGGTGATGACGGAATGGCTGCAGGCCGACGATGCGCCTGCCGGCTTCACGGTGGACATGGACACGGAATTGCGCGCCACGGGCGAAAGCAAGGCCACCGTGCGCTACGTGCGCCACACCCTGGAAGCGGACGACGTGCGCCGCCACATCGCCGCCGGCAAGCAGTGCACGCGCCTGGCCATGACGTGGAATGACAAGATCTCGTTCGTGCTGACGGAATCGCTGGCCATCAAGAGCGTCAAGCCGCTGGACGTGATCAAGGAAACGGAATCGAGCACGAAGAATGACGAAGAGCGTTTCGACGGCGACGTGATGCTGATGACGGGCGAGCTCGCCAAGCTGATGGCCGACGTAGTCGAAGCTTTGGGCGGTGAAGCGACGGCGTAAGTACAAGCATCCATGCGTGACGGACGGCCCGCTGGCATTGCCCAGCGGGCCGTTTTACATTGGACAAGCACCGTCGACATTCCGCAGGAATTTTCCACGTGGAAATAATATTACTGTGATATCGTTACTATCCTGATATTGATTATTTCTACATTTACTCATGCACAAGTATTTCCAGCGCTGTTGCGCCGTCCTTATCCTCGGGGCCACGCAGGTGGCTTCCGCCCAGGGGCAACTATCCGACACTACCCTGCGCGAGCTGAGCGCTTGCGATGCCTCTTTTTTCCGCAGCTTGCACCAGGACAGCGCGGCTCTGGCCGGCAGCGTGCCGCTGGCCACGCGCGGCGATACCAGCTGGATCAAGGTTCCCAACCGTTATCAGACCAAGGCCGGCAGCATCCTGTTTGCCACTCCCTTGCGCGCAGGCGGCTTGACCTTGCTTGGCTATACGGATGAAGTGTCGGATTTGGGCAGCCTGGGCCGCTATTACAGCTGGGGCTTCCTGATGGCCGGCAAGGCCGACGCGGTGTACCGGCAACTGCTGCCCCTGATCCACGATGCCCGGCGCATGCGCGCCGATGATGGCGCGTATGTGCGTTCCGACGTGCGCCTGCCTGGCGGGCCGTGGCAGGCGTTTGCTTCCGCCTCCGGCGTGGCGGCCGGACGGGACAAGGTCGAACGCGTGTTCCTGATCGAGCCGCACGAAGAGCTGCAAGGCGTGGTGCGCGTCGGCTGTTCGCTGCAGGGCGGTGTCGACGCCGCCCTGCTGCGCGAGGCGCGTCCCGACATCGATGCCAGCGAGTATCCGGCGGCCCCGAATGCCGCGGGCGCGTTTGACAGTGCGCCGCTGCCGCGGGAGGTGCTGGCTGTCACGCAAGCGGCCCTGGCGGCGGCGCCCGTCTGGCGACCGCGCTTCAAGACGCTGCGTTTTTCCCAGCAGTCCACCACGCCCGGTCAACCTGATGTGGACACGGTGGTCGATCATGAATTGCGCGAGCGCGATGGCCTGGTCGTCACGAGCGAGCATTACAGCACCTTTACCATGCAGCGCTTGCAAGTTGCGGGCCTGTTTCAGTTGCGGGCCGCAGAGAAGAATGATGTCAGCAACAGCTATCTGGCGACCTCCAGCCTGTCACTGCCGCTGCCGGCGAGTTTATCTCCCGGCACGCGGTTTCAGACAAGCATGACCACAATGAACGTGCCCGCCAAGCCAGGCGAGCGGCCAGAGCAACTGATTACGCTGTGTGAAGTGAAGGATACCCTGCAGGCCAGTACGATTTCCGCTGGTCTGCAAGGCGAAGCGACCCGCTTTGTCTGTACCTGGCAGAAAAATGCGTATGTGGTCGAGAGTGCCTTGCTGCATGACTTGGGCGTTGCCGTGCAATTGCGTACGGTATCGAAAGATTACGGTGAGAGCCACTACCGTTATCTGAATGTCCAGGTAACAAAATAGCTGTGCGACAAGAAAAAAGCGCCTTGCACGGTGAAGTGCAAGGCGCTTTTCAGACAAGCTAATTCACAACGTCACATTAGAACTTGTAGTTGCCGGTAATGTAGAACGAACGCATCATTGGATCGGCGTAGCGTGGGTCGAAGCCAACCTGGTGACCGGACGAAGCGCGCAGCGACAGCGGCGGTGCACGGTCGAACAGGTTTTTGATGCCTGCGCGGATCGTGGTTTGCTTGTCAAAGGCGAAACGTGCTTGCCAGTCGAACGTGGTGTACGACGGAACTTGCAGGCGGAAACCCTTCACTTCTTTTGCGGCTGCTACGTCATACACGGTCGCGGCTGCATCGGTGTAGCCGTTACGGTAGTTGACCGTTACCGTGTTGCTCAAGCGGCCCGTATCCAGGGTCGTCGTCAGCTTCATCAGGTTGCGGAACGTGACTTCGTTGGTGTCGCCGAAGAAGTTCATGTTGCTGGTGAACACATTGTTGCTACCGGCCTTGGTGTAGTTGGCGTGTAACATGTGCGTACCGCTCAATTGGGCGGTCAGCTTGCCGAAGTCAAACTTATGGTTGGCCGACAGATCCCAGTCGATACCACGGTATTCCTTCTTGCCGATGTTGACCGACAGTTTCTTGAACGCGTAGTAGGTATTGCCGGTCGATGGTTCCTTGTAGGTCGAGAAGCTCGTTGCGTACTTGACCGGATCGGCAAATGCTTGCTCTTCGGTGATTTCCGATACAGCATTGCTCAGTTTCACGTCCCACAAGTCGGCGCCGAACGAGAAGGCCGCGCTAGGCTCGACACGGAAGCCCAGGGTGAACTGCTTCGATTTTTCCGATTGCAGTTCTGGATTGCCTTGTGACACAGCGTTGTATTGCGTTGTTTCACCGCGGCAAAGTGGCGAACCTGGGGTCGGGCAGTCAAATTTCTTGGCGGTAAAGCCGGCGTTGACCAGTGGCTGAGCGATGTCCAGCATGCTTGGCGCCTTGAAGCCCGTGCCGTAGGAACCACGGATCAGTACGGTTTGTACCGGCTGCCAGCGTGCCGATACCTTGTAGGTATTGGCGCTGTCTTTTTTGCCGATAGTTTTGTTGTTCAGCTTGTCATCGATCGCCTTGACAGCATCGTAACGGCCGCCAACGGTCATTTCGAACGACTTGGCCAGCGGAGCCAGCAACTCGACGAACGCGCCGTAGGTGTCGCGGCTCATGTCGTAGGCAGGCTTCGTGTTGAAGCTGTAGATGTCGTCACCGGTGGCGCCTGGCGACTGCTCGTAGCGGTAGGTGCGGTAGTCGCCGCCGATACCGAGGCTGGCTTTGCCGCCTGGCAAGGAGAACAATTCACGCGAGCCGTGTGTATCGACGCCGCGCATCGTGGTCGATGCGGTGCGTACCGAACCGACGAATTGTGCGCCTGCGACTTGCGCTTGCACGGATGGCTTTTGCGTCGTTGCAAACGGGTTGAAATCCGGATTGGCCAGGATATCCTTGAATGCCTGGTTTTTCTGGTAACCGCTCGTGTAGCGCTCGTCGATCGAGTTTTGCGACCAGGTCAGGCCGCTCTCGAAGTTCCACGCGCCCAGTTCGCCTTCCACGCCCACCACCATGTGTTTGGTTTGGGTAATGGTCTGGCTGGCACGCAAACCGAAGTCGGTGCTGCGGTAGTTGGCCGTGATCGATTTGATGTCTGCCTGTTGCGCTGGCGACAGGTAGGGTTGTACGTAATTCGCGTAGGCGGAAGGATTTTTGAACACCAGTTTCTCAACGCCGGTGACAGGGTCTTTTTCCGTTTGCGCGATCGAGATGGGGATCGGGTTGGCGGCGATACGTGCCGTCAGGTCGTAGCGCGAGTAGGCCAGTTCCGCAAACGCGTTCAGGTTGTCATTCAGCTTGTACGTTGCTTTGGAGAACAGGCTGTCGCGTTTCGATTGCGGCACGATTTCCACGGTGGAACCGGTGTCGAAGCCGCAAGCGTTTTTATTGCTGGTCGTGACGTAGGAATTGTCAGGGCAATTTCCGTTGTTTTGCTTCAGATACGGCGTGAAGACCGTCGAAGTGGTGCTGTTGTTGTAGGCAACAGTGGCGCCTGCCGGCGAGGCCGAGGTGCTGGTACGGTCCCAGATGTAGTTCTTGCCGCCGCGGGCGAATTTCAGGTACGAGGTATCGGCGAACGCGCGGTCGGTCGCGATCAGTTTCGACTGCTCGTCGTGGCGGTACGATACCAGCACGTTGAAGCGGTCTTCGTCCAGGTCGCCGAAGCCGTAGGTGACGCTGGTATTCCAGGCGTTGCCGCCCTTGTCTTCCGGACCGCCATACGTGGCTTCCAGGGTGGCGCCTTGCTGGTTTTTCTTCAGGATGAAGTTCAGCACGCCGGCGATGGCGTCCGAGCCGTACAGGGCCGAAGCGCCATCGGTCAGGATTTCGACGCGCTCAACGGCGCTCATCGGGATGGCGTTCAGGTTGACCGTGGTGCCGGAACCTTGTGGCGCGATGCGGCGGCCGTTCAACAGTACCAGGGTGTAGGTCTCGCCAATGCCGTGCAGCGATGCGCTGGTATTGCCGCCCGAGTCGGAACCTGCGGCGACTGCACCGATGGTGAAGCCTTGCATCGCGGGCAGGGCCTGGATCAGGTCGGCTACCGAGGTGGCGCCCGATTTGGCGATCGCTTCTTGCGTCAGGCGCTGCACTGGCAGTGCGCCTTCGACGGCGATACGCTTGATACTCGAACCGGTAATTTCAACTTTTTGAATTGCTTCGTCCGCCATGGATTGGCCAGAGAACAAGACGCTACCTGCCAGAACGGTCAGGGCCAGGCGTACGCTGCGCACGCCGATTTTTTCTTTAAATGCCATTGTAACAATTACTCCGTAGTAGTTTTAATAACGACAAGCGGTACACGAGCACGTATCGAGCCATCGGATAGATGACCAGCGGTGCTCGTGTACGGTAGGCGGAACCACGTCGGTGGGAGGTGGAAGACTACTTAGCGCAATATTGTTATAAATGCACTTATGACTTGTCGAGGCGAACATTATGTCGTCTCAGCAAGAAAAAATGCACCCCAACCGTGTCGGATTTGGCAATAAATTATGGATACAGAAGAATATATAACTCAATTGTTAAATTGCAGTTTTATATTTAATAATATCGATGTTTTTATAAATGATAGATGGCGTTTTTTTGCAACATAAAATTATTATATTGGCAATTTGATGTTTTACCTATAATAATTCGATGAAATATGTTGTATTGCTGAATTTATGAAAGGCGAAAAAACGTAAAAAAAGCCCGTTGGAACGGGCTTGTCGAATTGTGACAGAGTGTCAGTCAGACCGGTTGCCGGTCTGCTTTTGCGTCCTGTCCTGCGATCGGCTTACAAGGGCTGGAACACGCCGGCGGCGCGGTTCTTTTGCACGTTGTCCCAGGCGAAGATCTGGCCATTCATGGCCACGTACACGCCGGCTGGCAAGGTTTGCGCCACGCCACAGGCAAAGCCCAGGTTGAACAGGGCGTCGGAGTTGTCGATTTCGTAGGGAATCATGGCGCCCGTCAAAATCACCGTTTGCTGCAGGTTCGCCGCGCCCAGTACTTGCGCCGTTTCGCGCATGGTATCGGTGCCGTGGATGATGACGATGGCTTTTTCCTGCGCCGCGCGGCACGAGGCCAGCACGCGCTGACGGTCCGCATCCTGCATGTCGAGCGAGTCCAGTAGTGGCAGTTGCTCCAGGGCCACGGGTGCCGTCATGCGCGCGCGGGCAATCGCTGCCGGCAAATGACTGTCGGAAAAGCCCAGGGTACCGTTCAATTCGTTGTAGTGTTTGTCGAAAGTGCCGCCAGTGGCGAGTATGCGCAAAGTCATGATGTGGTCACGATGTCAGTGGAGAATGACGCGCATGATAGCGTGGATTGGCACCGTTGCGTGAATGGGTGCTGCAATGGGACGGCGTGCTTGCCGCCTGCGTTTGCGCCGCATCTGGAAAATCTGGCCATCTGTGAGTACACTGGTTTCTTTGTTTGCCTGCCATCCCGATTCCGTATGAAAGCCCTCGCTCCCGGCACCGTCATTTTTCACCGCCACCGCGGCTATGGCGTCATCACGTCCGTCAATCTGCTGACGGGCTGGATCGCCGCCCGTTTCGGCAGCGAAGCGCGGACCCTGGACTTGAACCTGTCGACCGACGATGTGCAGTTTGCCGATGGCGAAGCGATCCTGTTTCGGCGCGCGCCACCGGACCGCATGCCGCATGCGCGCCTGATGGCCATGGTGCGCGAGCTGCACCAGGCCGGTTATCAAAAACTGTATCTGTATTCCTGGCCGAAACCGTCGGGCCTGCATTGGCGCTGGCATTTGTTTACGGGGCCGCGCGACTGGATGCAGCGGCCCTGGCGCGAAGGCTGGTATGGCTCGGGTGCTGATTACAACGTCAACCCCGTGATGGGCTGGGGCGATACGCCCGGCGCCACCACTGGCGAGCTGATCGATGCCTTGGCCCGTTTCGACCCGCAGGGGCTGGCGCAGGCGCTGGGGCGCGACGACGACCACACCGAGTGGTTTGGCCGCGTCTGCGACGCCTTGTTGCCTAATTACATGTACAGCCTGGACATGCAGCGTAACCCGGGCGAACCCTTGGCCGATATGCCGCCCGTACCGGTAGTCGCCGTGCGCGCCGGCGTGGCACCGTACGAGGGGCCGGACATCGCCTGGCCGCCCGGCTGGGCCGGCCTGTGGCGCGGCCGGCACGTGCTGCCGGCGCCCGCCATCCACATCACGGGCAAGCCGGACCTCATCAAGGGCTTTCAGCGCTCCTGAGGGGATTGCCGCGCGTGCTGCAACACCTCGGGATTGAGCAGGCGGGTGCATTGCCCCTGCGCAAAATCGACGATGTTTTGCAAGGCGTAGCGGAAATACAGTTCATAGCTGTCACGCTCGACGTAGCCCAGGTGTGGCGTGGCCAGCACGTTCGGCAGCAGCAGTAGTGGCGAGCCTGGCGGCAGCGGCTCGTCCTTAAACACGTCCAGCGCGGCGGCGCCCGGGCGTCCCAGCGGCAGCGCTGCTTCCAGCGCGCCATCGGCTACCAGCTCGGCGCGGCTGGTGTTGACGAACAGGCTGCTCGGTTTCATGTGCGCCAGGTCTTCGGCAGTCACCAGACCGCGCGTCTTGTCGGACAGGCGCAGGTGCAGGGTCAATACGTCCGCCTGTTCAAAGAAGGCCTCGCGCGATGAAGCCGCCGTATCGCCGGCCGCCACGGCCGCCGCGCGGCTCGCTTCGCTGCCCCACACGAGGATGGTCATGCCGAAGGCCCGGCCATAGCCGGCGATCAATTGACCGATCTTGCCGTAGCCCCAGATCGCCAGGGTGCGTCCCTTGAGCACCGTGCCCAGCGTATTGCGCGCTGGTTCCAGCGACGACGTCTGCCACAGCCCCTCCTGTAAATGTTGCGCGTACGGCACGATCTTGCGTTGCGCCGCCATGATCAGCGCCCACGTCAGTTCGGCCGGCGCCGTGGGTGAACCGATGCCTTCCGCGATGGCGATACCCAGTTCGGTGGCAGCCGCCACGTCGATGTGTCCGCTGACCTTGCCGGTTTGCGAAATCAGTTTCAGATTCGGCAGTTTCGACAGCAAGGCGCGGTTGAAACCAGTGCGTTCACGGATCAGCACCAGCGCGTCGAACGGCGCCAGGCGGATCGCCAGCTGGCCCAGGCCCCGCGCCGTGTTGCTGAACACTTTGACCTCGTGACCATCGAGCAATGGGAAACAATCGAGGCCGCGCACGGCATCCTGATAATCATCGAGTAGGGCAATTTTCATGGTGGATGGCCGATTATAGTAAGGATTTGGTAGGGAAATAACAGGATACGGGGAATGCTGAATAGCCTACTACATTAGTCAAGCTATTCTCCTACATTTTTGCGAGAATAGCTGATTGGCGGGTGTACAATCGCCGGCACTTTTGAAGCTTCCTGAGTATAGTGATAGCGCAAACTGTTCCCGCAGCCTGGGTGCATGATCCAGGTAAACGACACCAGAGCCCTGCCCGCGTGAAGACGCCGCCTGCAGTGAGCCGCAGCCACCTCTCAACGATGCTGCCTGTCTTGCCGGAACGACCAGAATTTCTTTTATTGGTATTGGAGGTAATATGAATCAGCCCGTCATGGGTGGCGTCGCCGCACTCAACGTCCCAGCTTATATTAAACAACAGAAACTGATCAACTGGGTGGCCGACATTGCCGCGCTGACCAAGCCGGAGCGTATTTACTGGTGCGATGGTTCGCAAGAAGAGTACGAGCGCCTGTGTGCCGAAATGGTTGCCAGCGGCACCATGAAAAAACTGAATGCCGAAAAGCGCCCGAATTCCTACCTGGCCTGCTCCGATCCGAGCGACGTGGCCCGCGTCGAAGACCGCACGTATATCTGCTCGGCAACAAAAGAAGCGGCTGGCCCGACGAATAACTGGACTGAGCCTGGCGAGATGCGCCACACCTTGAACGGCCTGTTCGATGGCTGCATGCGCGGTCGTACCATGTACGTCGTGCCGTTCTCGATGGGCCCGCTTGGGTCGCCCATCGCGCACATCGGCGTGGAACTGTCCGATTCGCCGTATGTCGCCGTCAACATGAAGATCATGACCCGCATGGGCCGTGCCGTGTACGACGTGCTGGGTACCGACGGCGCCTTCGTGCCGTGCGTGCACAGCGTGGGCGCACCGCTTGCGGCCGGCCAGGCCGACGTGAAATGGCCGTGCAACAGCACCAAGTACATCGTGCATTTCCCGGAAACGCGCGAAATCTGGTCTTTCGGTTCGGGTTACGGCGGCAATGCCTTACTGGGCAAGAAATGTTTCGCCCTGCGCATCGCCTCGAACATGGGCTACCAGGAAGCGCAAGCGTCCGACAACAACCCGGGCTGGCTGGCCGAACACATGCTGATCCTCGGTGTGGAATCGCCGGAAGGCAAGAAGCATTACGTGGCGGCAGCGTTCCCATCGGCGTGCGGCAAGACCAACTTCGCCATGCTGATCCCGCCGGCAAGTTTTAATGGCTGGAAAGTGACCACCATCGGCGACGATATCGCCTGGATCAAGCCGGGTGCCGATGGCCGTTTGTATGCCATCAATCCGGAAGCCGGTTATTTTGGCGTGGCGCCGGGCACCAACGAGAAAACCAACTACAACTGCATGGCCTCCATGCGCGACAACACGATCTTTACCAACGTGGCGCTGACGGATGATGGCGATGTCTGGTGGGAAGGTTTGACGAAAGAAGCACCAAGCCACCTGATCGACTGGCAGGGCAAGGACTGGACGCCGGCGTCCGGTACCAAGGCGGCGCACCCGAACGCGCGCTTCACTGTTGCTGCTACGCAAAACCCTGTCATCGACGCAGCCTGGGACGATCCGGCCGGCGTGCCGATCTCGGCCTTCATCTTCGGTGGCCGCCGCTCGACCACCGTGCCGCTGGTGACGGAAGCGCGCAACTGGGTCGAAGGCGTCTACATGGCCGCCACCATGGGCTCGGAAACGACGGCCGCCGCCGTGGGCCAGATGGGCGTCGTGCGCCGCGATCCATTTGCCATGTTGCCATTTATCGGCTATAACATGAGCGATTACTTCCAGCACTGGCTGGACATGGGCGTCAAGGTGGGTAAAGTCAACCCGGCCGCCCTGCCGAAGATCTATTGCGTCAACTGGTTCCGTACGGACGAGGCAGGCAAGTTCGTCTGGCCTGGCTTTGGCGACAATATGCGCGTGCTGAAATGGATGCTGGAACGCATCGAAGGCAAGGCGGGTGGTGTGGAAAACCTGTTCGGCACGACGCCGCAGTATGGCGACCTGAACTGGGATGGCTTGCCATTCACGCAAGAACAGTTCGACACCATCACGTCGATCGACAAGGCGGCATGGGTGGAAGAATTGAAATTGCATACGCAGTTGTTTGAAAAACTCGCGTATCATCTGCCGCAAGAATTGGCAGATAACAAGGCTGCGCTGGAAAAGCGGCTGAGTGCATAAAGTTTAGTAGTGGGGGGAGAAACACGTCGGCGAAGACTGGCGTGCGATAAATGACACGCCGGCAATGACTGGGGTGCTATCAAAAAGAGAAACGGCGCGGATTGCATGAGCAATCCGCGCCGTTTTTTATTGCGCTGCCGTCGTTACTGCTTCAGCAGTGGTCCCAGGTACTTGCCCGTCACGCTGGCCGGGTTCAGCGCCACGTCTTCCGGCGTGCCCGTGGCGATGATCTGACCGCCGCCGGCGCCCCCTTCAGGGCCCAGGTCGACGATCCAGTCGGCCGTCTTGATGACGTCCAGATTGTGCTCGATGATGACGAGGGTGTTGCCCTGGTCGCGCAGGCGGTGGATGACTTTCAGCAGCAAATCGATATCGTGGAAGTGCAAGCCTGTCGTCGGCTCATCGAGGATGTACAGGGTGCGGCCCGTGTCGCGTTTTGACAGTTCCAGCGACAATTTGACGCGCTGCGCCTCGCCGCCGGACAAGGTGGTGGCGCTCTGGCCCAGCTTGATGTAGCCCAGGCCCACGTCGAGCAGCGTTTGCAACTTGCGCGCGATCAAGGGGACGGGCTTGAAGAATTCATGCGCTTCTTCCACCGTCATGCCCAGCACTTCCGTGATGTTCTTGCCCTTGTATTGCACTTCCAGCGTTTCGCGGTTGTAGCGCTTGCCGTGGCACACGTCGCACGGCACGTAGACGTCGGGCAGGAAATGCATCTCGACCTTGATCACTCCATCGCCCTGGCACGCTTCGCAGCGTCCGCCCTTGACGTTGAACGAGAAGCGGCCCGCGCTGTAGCCCCGTTCCTTGGCCGTCGGCACGGTGGAGAACAAGTCGCGGATCGGCGTAAACAAGCCCGTATAGGTGGCCGGATTGGAACGCGGCGTGCGGCCGATGGGGGCCTGGTCGACGGAGATGACCTTGTCGAAGTGCTCCAGGCCGCTGATCGATTCGTGCGGCGCCGGTTCCGTCTGCGAACCGTACAGATGGCGCGACAGGGCCGGATACAGGGTATCGTTGACCAGCGACGATTTGCCGGAGCCGGATACGCCGGTGACGCAGGTCATCAAGCCCACCGGCAAGCTCAGCGATACCTTTTTCAGGTTATTGCCCGTCGCGCCAGTAATGAGCAGCTGTTTTTCCGGATTGCTGGCGTGACGCTTGGCCGGCACGGCGATTTTCAGCTTGCCGTTCAGGTATTGCGCCGTCAGCGATTTCTTGTTTTTGAGAATGTCTTGCAGCGTGCCTTCGGCGATGATTTCGCCGCCGTGCACACCCGCGCCGATGCCCATGTCGACGATGTAGTCGGCCGTGCGGATGGCGTCTTCGTCATGCTCGACCACCAGCACGCTGTTGCCGATGTCGCGCAAGTGTTTCAGCGTTTCGATCAGGCGGTCATTATCGCGCTGGTGCAAGCCGATCGACGGTTCATCGAGCACATACATGACGCCCGTCAAACCGGAGCCGATTTGCGATGCCAGGCGGATGCGTTGTGCTTCGCCACCGGAGAGCGTGTCGGCGCTGCGGTCCAGCGACAGGTAATCGAGGCCCACATTGTTGAGGAATTTCAGGCGCGAAATGATTTCCTTGACCACGCGGTCGGCAATTTCTTTCTTGGCGCCCGTCAGTTTCAGCTTTTCAAAGAATTCCAGCGTTTCGCGCAGCGGTTTTCCTGCCACTTCATAGATGGCGCGCTGCTGCTTGCCCGTGCCGACCTTGACGAAGCGCGCTTCCACGCGCAGGCGTGCGCCATCGCATGAGGGGCAGCATTTTTCATTGATGAACTTGGCCAGTTCTTCCTTGACGGCCATCGAATCCGTTTCGCGGTAGCGGCGCTGCAGATTGTTGACCACGCCTTCGAACGTGTGTTCCTTGATGACAGTGCGGCCCCGTTCGTTCACATAAGTAAACGGAATCACTTGCTTGCCGGAACCGTACAGCACGGCTTGCTGGGCATTCAATGCCAGTTGCTCGAACGGCATGTCCAGGTCGAACTCGTAATATGCGGCCAGGTTCGACAGCATCTGGAAGTAAAACTGGTTGCGGCGGTCCCAACCCTTGACGGCGCCCGAGGCCAGCGACAGGTTCGGGAACGCGACGATGCGTTTCGGGTCAAAGAATTCGATGTGCCCCAGGCCGTCGCATTCCGGGCAGGCGCCCATGGGGTTGTTGAACGAAAACAGACGCGGTTCCAGCTCCTGCAGGGAATAGCCACACACATTGCAGGCGAATTTGTTGGAGTACACGTGTTCCTGGGCGGTATCCATTTCGTAGGCGATGGCGCGGCCATCGGCCAGGCGCAGGGCCGTTTCGAAACTTTCCGCCAGGCGCTGTTTGATTTCCTGGTTCACCTTGACGCGGTCGATGACGACGTCGATCGTATGTTTTTCTGTCTTCTTTAATTTCGGCAGGTCATCGACTTCATAGATTTTCGCCGCATGCGTGCCGCTCTGCACGCGAAAGCGCACGAAACCCTGCGCCTGCATCTGCTCGAACAGGTCCACGTGTTCACCCTTGCGGTTGGCGACGACGGGCGCGAGTATCATCAGCTTGGTGTCTTCCCGCATGGCCAGCACGGCATCGACCATTTGCGACACGGATTGGGCGGCCAGCGCGTTTTCCGGGTGGTCAGGGCAGTAAGGCGTGCCGACACGCGCGTACAGCAGGCGCAAATAATCGTGGATTTCCGTCACGGTGCCCACCGTCGAGCGTGGGTTGTGCGAAGTTGCCTTCTGTTCGATGGAGATGGCTGGAGATAGGCCTTCGATCAGGTCGACGTCCGGCTTTTCCATCAGTTGCAGGAACTGGCGGGCATACGCCGATAGCGACTCGACATAGCGGCGCTGGCCTTCCGCGTACAAGGTGTCGAAGGCCAGCGAAGACTTGCCGGAGCCGGATAAGCCAGTAATCACGATCAGCTTATTGCGCGGCAAATCGAGATTGATATTCTTGAGGTTATGCGTGCGAGCGCCGCGAATGCGGATCTGTTCCATGTGATTGCCTTGCTTTCAGTGAGTGGTGCGGCCGGCGCATTGTGCCTGGGTGCAGATGAGGAGCCACAACGGGTCAACCTGTAACTATAGCCGGGTTTTGCTCTGCATGCCTGAGGCGTCCATGGGCGGATTGCGCCGCCGGGCGAACGTGCCCCGACAAAGTTTGATACAGATGCGTGCAGACGCTTAAACACTGTATATAATACCAGTATTCAAGTTTCTTGTTTTCCCTTGCCGTGAAAAAAACGTGCTGCCGCACGGGAGAGGGCGTGCGCCAGAAAGCGGGTGCTTTGCGCCGCGTGGTCGCTTATAATCCTCGTTTAGTACACTAAACTACCGCGCGGGACA
Organism: Janthinobacterium pasteuri; assembly: GCF_051380775.1. Taxonomy (NCBI): domain Bacteria; kingdom Pseudomonadati; phylum Pseudomonadota; class Betaproteobacteria; order Burkholderiales; family Oxalobacteraceae; genus Janthinobacterium; species Janthinobacterium pasteuri. Next base: position 145,495 of record NZ_JBNYXS010000006.1, read on the forward strand.
CCGGCTCCCGCTGCAGTTCATCAGGAGTTATTCATGGCATCAGTCAACAAAGTCATCATCGTCGGCAATCTGGGCCGTGACCCGGAAATCCGCTACATGCCTAGCGGCGACGCGATCGCCAATATCGCCGTGGCCACTTCGTACAAATCGAAGGACCGCAACACGGGCGAACAAAAAGAATTGACAGAGTGGCATCGTATCTCGTTCTTCGGCCGCCTGGCGGAAATCGTCGGCCAATACCTGAAAAAAGGCTCGTCCGTCTACGTCGAAGGTCGTCTGCAAACCCGTAAATACACGGACAAGGACGGCGTCGAGAAGTACGCAACCGACATCATCGCGGAACAGATGCAAATGCTGGGCGGTCGCTCCGGCATGGGCGGCGACGCCGGCGGTGGCGATGACAGCTACGGTGGTGGTGGCGGTGGTGGCGGCTACGACGCCCCGGCCCCGCGCCAGGCACCCGCTCCGCGTCCAGCCCCGGCCCCGGCGCCACGCCCGGCACCGAAGCCAGCACCGAACTTTTCGGATATGGATGACGATATTCCGTTCTAATTCGGATAAAGCCATTTTTTGTTACTAGGAGCCTGTTTTCTGAGAGGAAAACAGGCTTTTTGCTTTATGGAACGAATAATGCCTACCTTGCAAGCGCTTCCAGACGCGGCATACCGACCCATCCCATCTGGCCCTGGCAGTGCCCACTCATCACGCGTACATGCGCAAGGGCTATGCCCGTAGCCCCTGGTGTATCATTTTTGATTTCAAGGATGGCAACCGTGTCGCCCTTCATCGGCTGGCAGGCATGCATGGCATTGCCTTCGATGGTTGCTTCCCTCAACAACACGTTGCTCTCGGTGAGCTTTGCCATGCGTTCGGGCGTTTGCGCTCCTGCCAGGCTACAGCTGAGTGCCAGGACGATGGCAATGAAATTGGCTCGTTGCATATCTCCTCCATTGTGTCAGTCAGAAAAACCAGCAATGGATAAGATCATCGGCAGGAGAAAAAATTCAATGCCGCTGGCCTGGAGGACAGGTACGCGCGCTGAATCACGCCAACCTCAATCGCGCAGCCCCATTTCCAGACTGTAGCTGGCCACCATATTCCTGCGCGCCGCGTTGCGCATCAGGTAGACTTGCACCGTGTACTCGCCATCGGCTGGCAGTTTTGCCTGGAAGATGTTGCCGCTGGTCGAGCCGATGAACAGGGCTTCATCCTGGCCTGGCTGGAGGATGTTGAAGTAATTCGATGATAGCTTGGTCTTGAGCTTGACGCTGAGAGTCTGGCCAGCCTTGCCTGTCAAGGTGTACTCGGCCGTGGCGTAGCCCTTGATCTTGCCTTTCACGCTGTGTGCGTTTTTTCCCGCCGTCAACTCGACGTTTTCCTTGTGGACCGGATCGGCGCTCCAGGCGGGCGTTGTAAAGACGAGGGCCGCCAGCAGCAGGCTGGCGCGGATGGCCAGGTGATGGTGCAGCATATTAAATTCCCCTATGAGCATGGATAAAAACCAGGCGATGGCCGTGCCGTCCATCTTACGCCAGCTGCTGCCATGCGCCTGTACGGCAGCGGGCATCGCCAGTATGCCCCGGCTTGATTGCACATAAAAAAAACCGGTCGCGCACGCATCGAATGCGCGACCGATTTGCGTCGCATCAAGGTTGCATTGAAGCTTTAATTCACACTGATTTCCTTGCGGTTATCGCGCGAGACGCGGTCGATCATCTTGTTGTACGGATCGACGCCCACTTCGAACGGTTTTTCCTTCACGGTAATGGTGATTACCGGGTCGCTGCCCGACACCATGCGCTTGTCCGTGAACAGGACTTTTTCATCCTTTTCCTTGCCGCCCGCAGGACGCGCGAAGATGGCGATTTCCACCGGCTCGTCATAGGCACGTGGGCTTTCCTTGCCCTTGCCGTCGGACTCCAGCTTGGCCAGGTGCAGCTGCATGGTGACATCCCACTGGCCATCCTTGCGCTGCACGGCCGACGCTTGCGTGACGCGGTTATCGTAGAAGACGATCTTCTCGAACAGGTCCGTGATCAGCGCCTGCTTGTCCTGCGGCGCTTCGGCGCGGATGGTGGCCAGCAGTTCCAGGGTGGTGGTGAACGGCGCCTGCTGGTAGCCCTTGTCCTGCAGATAGCGTTTCAGGGCACGGTTCAGGGCTGCCTCGCCGATTTCGTCGCGCAGGCGGTAGAACACCAGGCTGCCCTTGTTGTAGTGGATGTATTGCTGTCCCTCCACGCGCGCCAGCGGCTGTTCCTCGATGGCTTCGCCGCCGCGCCCGCTCAGGTAGCGGTCCAGTTCATAGCGCAGGAAGCGGCGCATTTTTTCGCGGCCATATTCTTTTTCCATCACCATCAGCGCCGAGTACTGCGCCAGCGATTCCATCAGCATGCTGGCACCCTGCACGTTGGCGCCGATCACCTGGTGACCCCACCACTGGTGCGCCATTTCATGCGCCGTGACGTAGAACACGTAGTCGATGTCATCCTTGTCGCGCAGGTCGGCGATGAAGCCGATGCCTTCCGAATACGGAATCGTATTGGCAAACGACTGGGCGAAGCTCTGGTAGCCGGGGAATTCCAGGATGCGCACCTGCCTGGCCTGGTAGGGCGTGAACTGGGTGGTGTAGTAATCGAGCGACTTTTGCACAGAGGTAATCATGCGCTCCGTGTTGTAGCCATGCTTTTTATCAAAGTACACTTCGATCGGCAGGCCATGCCAGTCGCCTTTCTTAACCTCCCAGCGCGCCGACAGGTAGGCAAAGAACGGCATCATCGGCTGGTCCATCTTGTAGCGGTAATAGCGGCGGCCATCCTTTTCCCAGCTTGCCTGCAGATAACCGGGCGCCAGCGCGATCTGCTCGCCGCTGGTGGAGACGGTGGTGTCGAAATTGATCCAGTCCGCTTCATTGCCAAAGACGGTGTTGCCGTAGGCCGACTTATCTTCCAGCTTGGCCATGCGCTGCGGTTCGCCCAGGCCCCGCTTGCGGCGCTCATTGCGGTCCAGCAACTCCATCTCCTTCGCATAGCCGAAGTGGGGGAAGAAGCTCTGGTTGTTGAAGAAGCTGCCGTTCAGGTTGACCTGGTCCGGCGCGCCGTCGTTGGTGAAACCCTGGTGCGTGACCGCCACCGTGAAGTCCAGCGGCAGGGTGGCGCCCGGCGCCAGGGGCTGGGCCAGCTTGAGGATGCTGAAGCCAAGTTCCTTGTCGTCGAGCACAACCTTGTGCTCAGGCAAATTCAGCCAGGTCGTCTTGAGCCGTGGATCGAGCTGGATGCGCAGGGTGTCGAGCGGCTGTGCTGTCTTGTTCTGCAGCACGTAGTGGCCCTTGATCAACACTTTACGTTGCTCAGGATAAATATCCACATCGGCCTGGATATCCGTGATCTTCGGCTGCGGCAAGTCCTTGTAGTGTTTGTACAATTTCTCGTAGCGGGCCTGCTTGTCCATGCCGATGTCCGACGGTTCGTACTGGTTCAGCACGTTCGTGTTGTAGAAGATCCAGCCACCCGTGCCCGCCCAGCACAGCACGACTGCAGCCAGCGCGGCGCCGGCTCGGCCTTGCAGGCGCTGGCGGGCCAGGCGCACGCGTGCGCGCCAGCCGGCGGACAGGCCGCGCACCCAGAACGCCCGCGCCAGCATCACCAGCGCCACGGTGAACAAGCTCCAGTACAGCGCGAACCAGGCCCAGCCCGTCAGGAAGTGGCCATAGCCATTCATGTCCGAATACTTGATGGCCGGCATGCCGCCAAAGGCGTACAGATTGTGTTCCAGGTGCAGCATGCCCAGCACGGCTTGCGCCACCATCAGCAGGATTACCAGCAAATAGCCGATGAACTTGTTATTCGACAACACTTGCAGGGTGAGGGCGCACAAGCCCATCAGCACGAAGAAGAGGGAAGCGAGCAGGGTGCCTTGCAGGTACAGTCCCAGTTCCACGGGCGCGCCGCCCTTGACGAGCTGGAAACCGATGGCGGTGATGACGCCCACCAGCAGATAGCCGGCGATGACGCCGACCAGGGCCGTGCATTTGGCCAGCAGGGGCACCCAGCCGGGCACGGGCATGGCATCGCTGACGTCGGCGATCTTCACCTGGCGCTCCTTGAAGATCAGTTCGCCCGCATAGAAGGTGACGATGATGATCAACAGGAAGCTGAAGCTGTTGCTGATACTTTGCAACATCAGATGCGTCATCGGATACACGGCCGTGCCATACATGCTCTTGGCCACGCTGGAGCCGGCGATCAGGTTGATGATGCCGAACAGCAGCATGACGAGGAAGGGCAGGCTCTTGAAGACGCCCGCCGCGTCGAAGCGCAGGATTTGCCACCACTGGCGCCAGGCTGTTGCCGGGGTAAACGTGGGGATGCTGCGCGGCAGGTGCAGCGGCGCGGCGACGGCCGGCGCGGTCGCCGGCGCCTTGTGCTTGCCGAACAGGCGCTTGCCAGTGCCCGTGCGCTGCGGCTTGAACAGGAGCACGGTGGCGGCAAACAGCACGGCGGTGATGCCCAGCCACAGGGCGCGGTTGGCCAGCAGGTAGCCGGACAGGGGCGGCAGGCTGGCATTCGACTCGGCGGCCGTGAAGTAGCGCGTCATGCGCCCGAAGGCGCGCACGCCGAACGGGTCGAGCAGCACGGCATACCATTCATTGTTGATGTCGCGCGTAAATACGCCGGCCATGGCCCACAGCACGAAAAAGCCCAGCACGCCCACATACACGAGCATCATCGAGCGCGTGGTGGCCGCCAGCAACATCAGCAGGGCGCCGATGAAGAGCAGGTTCGGGATGACGATGACGCCAAAGCTCCAGGCGTATGTGTGCAGCGAGAAGGCGCCCACGCGCTGCGCATCGACCCAGGGCATGACGGGCCCGAGCATGGTGGCCAGGGCAATGGCGATGAAGATCACCAGGCAGGCGGCAAAACCGGCGGCGAAACGGCCGAACAAGTAGTCCCACTTGCGCATGGGCGTGGCGAACAGCATGTCGGCCATGCCCACTTCGCTGTCGCGCAGCACGGCGCCGGCAATGAAGACGGTGACGAGCAGCATCGCCAGCAGGCTGAAGATGCCCAGCATCTGCGCTACCACGGTGGGGGCGTTGCGGTTGACGTTGCCGATGGCGCCGCCGATCTGCACCGAGTCGCTGGTGGTAGCGCCAAAGGCCATCAGGGCCATGATGACGGCAAACACCCACAGCAGCGGCTGTTTCAGCTGGTAGCCGAGGTCAAACTTGAAAAATTCCTTCCACATGGCGGCCCCTTACGCTGCGACTGCGACTGCGATTGCGGCCGGCGCGGCAGTACCGTGGCGGGCAGCATTGCGCACGTGCAGGAAGTACACGTCTTCCAGGTCTGCGGCGATCTGTACGAAGCCGCTGTCGGGCTGGCTGTCGGCAAACACATTGATTTGCGGCTTGCCGCCCACCAGGCGCGTCGATAGCACGTTCAAGGTTTGCTGGTACTGTGCCAGTTCTTCCGTCGTGACGCTGCGGCGCCAGACCTTGCCGTGCAAGGTATCGATGGCCGCCTGCGGTTCGCCCTGCACCAGCACCTGCCCCTTGACGATCATGGCCATGCGCGGGCACAGGTCCGTCACGTCGTCGACGATGTGCGTCGACAGAATCACCACCACTTGCTCGCCGATCTTCGCCAGCAGGTTCAGGAAGCGGTTGCGCTCGTCCGGGTCCAGGCCGGCCGTCGGCTCATCGACGATCACCAGGCGCGGCGCCCCCAGCAGTGCCTGGGCGATGCCGAAGCGCTGGCGCATGCCGCCCGAATATGTGCCCAGGTTGCGCTTGCGCGCTTCCCACAGATTGGTTTGCTGCAGCAAGGCTTCCACGGCTTCCTTGCGCGGCCCCTTCTCCGTCAAGCCTTTGAGCACGGCAAAGTGGTTGAGCAGGGTTTCCGCGCTGACTTTCGGATACACGCCGAAATCCTGCGGCAGATAGCCCAGCTGGCGGCGCAGGCCTGCCTTGTCCTTGAGCACATCGACGCCATCGAAATGGATGCTGCCGCTATCGGGATCTTGCAAAGTGGCAATGGTACGCATCAGCGAGGACTTGCCTGCGCCATTTGGTCCCAGCAAGCCGAACATTCCGTTGGGAATCTCCAGGCTGACATCGTTGATGGCCTTGACGCCATTGGCATACGTTTTGTTCAGCTGTTTGATCGATAGCATGTGCAGCACTCTCCAGAGCTTGGGTCTAAAAAGCCGGCAGATTCCTGTCTGCCGGTCTGTAAAAGGGGATTGCCCTTGTTTTTCAGCCGCGATGGCGGATATTACTGAAAAACAATAATATATAAGCAATTGGAGGGAAGTTAATATTTTTGCGACCAAGTGTGGAAATGCAGGGCTGAAATGCCGGAGGGACGGATGAGTGACGTGGTGCTACACTCGCCAACTCAGCGACGCCAGGTGGCGGAAAGACGAAATTATGCCGGTAGTACAGAACATGACATTGCGCGCCGTTGCGCCCGGCGAAGAGGGCGCGCTGGCGCAGTTGTTCCAGCTCTATTGCTACGATAATTCGGCCTGGAGCGGCGAGGCGCTGCTGGCTGATGGCCGCTATGACGTGTGCGACGCGGGGCTGGCGTCGTATGTGCACGCAGCCGGCCATACGGCCAGCTGGATCGAGGTCGGTGGTGAACTGGCGGGTTTTTTCCTCACGGAGCCTGGCATGGCGGGTGAGCTGGCCGTGCAGGAGTTCAGCGACTTTTTTATTCTGAAGCAGTACCGGCGCCGGGGCGTGGGGCTGGAAGTGGTGCGCAGAGTGTTGCTGGGCAGCGAGCAGACGTGGCTGGTGGCGATGTTCCGCGCCGATGCCGCAGCCTGCGCCTTCTGGCAGCAGGCGTTTGCGCGCCTGCCGTTTGCCAGGGTCGAGGCGTGGGACGATGCCAGCCTGCCGCAGTTTCAGCTAACTCTGCTGAAACCGGCGGCCTGAGCTGGTTTAGAAGCGCACTTTCACATACGCCGACGGTCCCGTCAGGCGGATGTTCAGGTCGGCATCGCGTTCGCTGTCGCGGTGCAGTTTGATTTTCGACATGCCGTAATCGGCCACGAAGCCGATATTCTTGAACGGAAACCATTCCACGCCGACATTCCCGCCGTAGATATGACCGTTGATGCGTCCGCCATTTTTCTTGATGCCCGACGCTTCCGCATACATGCGCAAGTCCGGCGTGAAGGCGTGGCGCCAGCCCACTTCCAGCAGCGGCGCAAACGCGTGCTCGCCGATGGAGTCGCGTGCCGTGGCCGTTGCGCCATTCACGACGCCGGTGGCCGTGCCGTTCAGGCTGGCATGATAGTAAGCGGCGCCCAGGCCGATGCCGAAGGTGTCGTTGCCGCTGCCCAGCCACCATTTATAGGCCAGCTTGGCCAGGTCCAGTTTCAGGTCGGCATTCGCCGTGGCCGTGCCCGTGACGGGCTGGCCATTGATGATAGTCTGGCCCGTCAGGCTTGGCGTGTAGGATTTGTCGTAGCGGTAGTAGTCGAATGCCAGGCCGTGGCGGTCGCCGATCAGCAAGTCCGCCTTGATGCGCGGGATGGTGGTATGGCTGGGCTTAGCTTCGGGTGCGTCGATGCGGCCAAACTGCGTGTCGGCACCGATATTGATGCGCGGATCGGCAGAAAACGCCCCTACCGAGATGCTGGCACGGTCCAGGGCGGGCGATGGCTCGGCCCGCGCCGTGGCGGCCGCCGTAGCAATGCCCAGCACGCCCAGCATCATGGTGCTGCGCAAGGCGAGATGGCGCAGGCGTGGTGGGGACAGGCGGGTGGGCACGGACATGGCAAACATCGAGTAACTCCTCAGGATAAAGTGAACACTGTCGCAACGCTTGGGCGGCCCACGCTGGGCAACAGTGCAAAGAGGAAATGGTAGCAATTGTTACTTTTAAATTACGTAGCCGCACGGCGCAAGTGGCCGTCGGATTTGTCCTACCTTGAGTAATAGCTGGTACACGCACCGGCATTGCCTGCAACGCAGGACGCGGGCAGAATGGTGCGCACAAGGAGGAGATACCGCATGAAAATCGCCGCCATTTCCGATATCCATGGCAACCTGGACGCGCTTGAGGCCGTGCTGGCCGCCATCGCCCGTCAGGGCGTGGATGTGATCGTCAACCTGGGCGATATCGTCTCGGGCCATCTTCAGCCGCGCGCCACGGCGGCGCGTCTGATGGGCCTCGGCTTGCCCACCATCCGTGGCAACCACGAGCGCCAGCTACTGGCTGATCCGGCCCGCATGGGCGTGTCGGACGCCTATGCACGCGCGCAACTGTTGCCCGAGCAACTCGCGTGGATAGACGCGCTGCCGGCTACCTTGCGTTTGCGCCACGATGTGCTGCTCGTGCATGGCACCCCGACAAGCGACCTCGTGTATTTTCTCGACAGCGTCACGCCGCAGGGCAGCCGCGCCGCGACGCCGGTGGAGGTGGCCGAACGCGCGGGCGAGGCAGACGCGGCCTTGATCCTGTGCGGCCACACGCACATGCCGCGCCAGGTGCGACTGGCCGACGGGCGGCTGATCGTCAACCCGGGCAGCGTAGGCTTGCAAGCCTACGACGATGACCATGGTTATCCGCACGTGATGCAGAACGGCACGCCGCATGCGCGCTATGCGATTGCCGAACAGGGGATGGACGGCGTCTGGACGGCGCACTTTCATGCGGTAGAGTATGACTGGGATAAGGCGGCGCGGCTGGCGCTGGCGAATGGCAGGCCCGACTGGGTCGTGCCACTGCGCACGGGCCGTGTTGGCGTGCTTACCTGAACTCTTCGGCCACCAGGTTGTACTTCTGCATCTTGTGGTACAAGGTCTGTTTCGGCAAGCCCAGCACCGCGCTCACTTCGCTGACGTTGCCGGAATATGTGCGCAGTTCTTGTTCGATCAGCGCACGTTCGAAGCCGTTGACTTGCTCCGCCAGAGACAGGGGACTGGCCTGGTTGCCCGCCAGCAGGCTGGAGGCACCACCGGCGATGCCCAGCACGAAGCGGTCGGCGATATTGCGCAGTTCGCGCACGTTGCCGGGCCAGGAATGGGCCATCAGGTTGCGCATCTGCGCGCTGGAGACCACGGGTGCGGCGCGGTTGTAGCGGGCGGCGGCGGCCAGCACGAAGTGCTCGAACAGGATGGGAATATCCTCGCGCCGTTCGCGCAACGGCGGCAGATGCAGCACGATCAGATTCAGGCGGTAATACAGATCGCTGCGGAATTTCTGCTGCTGCGACAAGTCTTCCAGGTCCAGCTTGGCCGCTGCGATGACGCGCACGTCGACGGGCGTGGGCACGTTCGAACCGAGCCGTTCGATATAGCGTTCCTGCAGCACGCGCAGCAATTTCACTTGCAGCGACAGGGGCAGGCTTTCGATTTCGTCGAGGAAAAAAGTGCCATGGTCGGCGTGCTCGATCTTGCCCACTTGCCGCTTGGCAGCACCCGTAAACGCGCCCGGTTCATGGCCGAAGACTTCGCTTTCGAAAATACTTTCGGGAATCGCGCCGCAGTTGACGGCGACGAAGTTGTGCTTGCGGCGGTGGCTGAAGTCGTGCAGGCAGCGGGCCACCATTTCCTTGCCCGTGCCCGTATCGCCATAGATCAGGACGTCAGCCGGCTCATCGGCTACGTCGAGGATCAGGCGCCGTATGTCGCGCATCGCCACGGAATTTCCCAGAAGGCGCGCTTCGATGCCGCCGCCGTCTTCCAGCTGGCGGCGCAGGCTGTGCACTTCCAGGGTCAGTCGCCGCGTTTCCAGCGCGCGCAGGATGACGTCGACCAGTTGCTCGGATGAGTATGGTTTTTCAATGAAATCGTAGGCGCCCGTGCGCATGGCGTGCACGGCCATGGTGATGTCGCCATGGCCCGTGACGAGAATCACGGGCAGGTTGGCATCGAGCGTCTTGACCGCCTGCAGCAATTCCAGGCCGCTCATGCCCGGCAGGCGCACATCGCTGACCACGATGCCGGGAAAATCCGGCGTCAGCAGTTTATAGGCCAGCTCGGCCGAGTGGAAGGCCAGCACGTCCAGGCCTGCCAGCTGCAGCGCCTGCTCGCTGCCTTCGCGTACGGTGGGGTCGTCCTCGACCAGCAAGACCTTCAAGCCGTCAAACATGTTTTTCCTCCTGCGTTGCAATCTGTAGTTCGATGGTGAAGATGGCGCCGCCGCCGGGGGCGTTCCCGGCGCGCAGCACGCCGCCGAACTGGCGTGTGATCTGTTCAGATATCGCCAGGCCCAGGCCCAGACCCAGTCCTTGCGGTTTTGTTGTGAAGAACGGTTCGAACAGGTGTTCGTACACTTCCGTCGACAGGCCGGGCCCCGTGTCGGCCACGTGGATCAGTACGTGTTCCGGTGTGCATTCGACGGCCACGCGCAAGCTGCGCACGTCGCTGCCATTCATGGCGTCGAGCGCGTTGGCGTACAGGTTCACCAGCACCTGCTCCAGGCGGTTGCTTTCGCACATGGCGAAGATGTCTTCAGGCGGCAGCTGCAGGGTGAAACGCACATTTTCAACCTGCAGGCGGCGCTCGACCAGAAACAGGGCGTTGCTGATCGCCGTGGGTATCGACACGGAGGTCAGGCTGGTGGTCGATTTACGTGCAAAAATCTTCAATTGCCCCGTAATGGTTCCCATTCTGGCCGCAATTTGCGAAATCTTCGCCAGGTTGCGCCGCGCGTCGTCGAGCCGCCCCCGCTCGAGCAGGATGACGGCATTGTCGGACATGGTGCGCAGCGCCGTCAGCGGCTGGTTCAATTCATGCGTGATGCTGGCCGACATCTGTCCCAGCACGGCCATCTTGCCGGCCTGAAACAATTCATTTTGCGTGATGTGGAGTTTTTGCTCGGCCTTGCTGCGCACCTCGATTTCCTGGCTCAGGCTTTGCGTCATGGCATTGAGTTCCGAGGTGCGTTCCTCGACCATGGCTTCCAGGTTGTCATAGGCATGCTGCAGGTCTTCGCGGGCGCGCAATTTTTGCGCCACGGCCGCGCGACGCTGGCGCAGGTAAAAGAACAGCAGCATGAAAAAGCCCAACAGCACGCAGGAGAAGGCCGCCGCCGCGCGCGCGCTGGCCTTGGCCTGCGCCAGGTCAGATAAATAGATGAAGGTCCAGCCTTGCGGCGACTTGAGCTTGATCTGCGTCATGACGCTCGAGCTGATCTTCGGTGGCGTATCGGCGTGTTCTTGCTCGCGCACGCTGATCACACGGGCGCCATTGCCCAGCTGGCGGTCGGAAACGAAGGGGATGGCTGCCAGTTGCTTTGAGTAATACTGGCGCGTGCGATTGAGTTCTTCGACGATGGCGGGCGACAGCGGCGCCAGAGTCTTGTATTTCCAATCCGCCATGGAACTGAGAAAGATCACGCCGTGCTCATCGGCCAGCATGACCTTGTCCGCGCCTTGCACCCAGCGTTTTTCCAGGGTTTCCAGGTTCACCTTGACCGTTGCCAGGCCCAGCATGTGGCCATTCTGGTAGATGCCATGGGCAAAGAAGTAGCCGGGCTCCAGGCGCGTCGTGCCTACGCCATAGAAGCGGCCCGGCGTACCGCGTAGCGCATCCTGGGCGTAGGGGCGGAACGAGATATTGTCGCCAATAAAGCTGTCGGGCTGCTGCCAGTTGCTGGCGGCCCGCGTGTTGCCGTCGAGGTTGCTGATGAAAATCGTCGACGATTTCGCCTGGGCATTCATTTGTTCCAGGTAATGGTTGACCGTATCGACCAGCACCGGGTCTTCCGGGTGCTGCAGCAGGCGGATCACGTCGCGGTTCAGTTCCAGGGTCTTGGGCAGGAAGTCGTATTTTTCCAGCGCATTTTCCAGGCTGCTGACATACACCTCCAGGCGCTGTGCGCCGCTGGCCTGCAGTTTGCCAATGGCGATGCGTTCGGTCCAGAAATACACGAGCCAGACGGTGGCCAGGCAGGCGGCCAGCACCACGCCCCAGGCCAGCGTTTCGCGGCCCGACCGTTGGGACAGGCGCTGGCGCCAGGAAAGGGAGGGTTTGTTACTGCTATGCATAAAATCAGCTGCCAACTTGCAAGAACCCACAGTATCGCATCTTGATGATCTCAATATAAAAAAAGCCGCCGGAAAGTAATCCGGCGGCCAGCAGCGTGCTTGACGCATATTTCACGAACATCACGACGTCCGACAAAATCGTAGCGAGCGGCAGTGATTTGTGGCCGAGAAGCGCAACCGTACTTGAGTACGGGGGCGCCGAGCCGGTGAGCATCGCCGGCCGCAAAGCGCGCCGCGCAGTAGATTTTGGCCGACGTCCTCAGAAAGTGTGGCGCATGCCTAAGTTGAAACCGCTGTTACCGGTGCCATCGTCGGTGGCATTGCCGACAACGAAGGTGGCGCCGTTCTTGTTGCGGATATGGCCGTAACCGGTGTACAGGTCGCTGCGCTTGGACAGGGCGTAGAACGCGCCGATGGCCCACTGCTGGGCGTCACGGTTTGCGTTGCTCTTGTCGTTATGGCGGATGTACGACGCGACCAGCTTGGTGGCGCCGAACGGGGCGCTGAAGCCAACCAGGATGTCATTGCTCTTGCTGTCGTTGCTCTTGTTGTCGTCGATGGTGCGGTTGTCTGCATAGCCGAAGTTACCTTGCAGCACGCCAAAGTCATAACGCGTGGCCAGCAGGGTGTTGCGCGTTTGGGCGGTCGCCAGCGGATTTTCCTTGCGGTGATGGGTCAGGGTCACGTTCAGCGGGCCATCGATGTAATGCACGGCGCCGCCCATGCTGCGGTTTTTCGCATTGTCGCCGGCTACTTCGCCAAAGCCATACGCGAGTTCGGCCGACAGCTTGCTCCAGGTCGGCGTGCTGTATTGCACCATGTTATCGACGCGGTAATTCGTCGTCGACATGATGTTCGATGCCGTGCCGGCCAGGCCGATGACAAACGGATCGGCCACGTCGCGCAGGGCCAGATAGTACGGAGTATATTGGCGGCCCAGGGTGACGGCGCCGGCGCTGCCGGTCAGGCCCACATACGCCTGGCGGCCGAACAGCCGGCCGCCCTGGCCCGAGGTACCGGTATCGATATTGAAACCGCTTTCCAGCACGAAGGTGGCGGCCAGGCCAGCCCCCAGGTCTTCCTTGCCCTTGAAGCCGATGCGCGAGCCCGAGGCCACGCCCGAGGCGACGCGGTTCAGGCGATCGCCGGCCGCATCTTTGTCGAACACCAGGCCGGCGTCAGCCACGCCATACATGGTCACACTGGATTGAGCCAATGCGCCGCCGGAAGCTGCGCCAAGGGCCAGCAGGGTAAACAGGACTTTTTTCATGAAAATCTCTCTAATAAGTTGGAATGACTACTGATCGCACTACCTGACTGCTTGTTACTCAACATGGACAACAAATAAATGGCCCGCTTGTGGCGGGCCATGGCGCTATCAGGCTTTGCTAGCGTGGTCAGCTTCGCCCCAATGGCTTTCCGTATTCTGGTTGGCGGCGTTGGCCGCGGCGGCTTCTTCCTCGGTGGCCAGGCCACCTTCCCACTTGGCGACGACGGCCGTGGCGACGGCATTGCCGACCGCGTTAGTGGCCGAGCGACCCATGTCGAGGAATTGGTCGACACCCATCAGCAGCAGCAAGCCCGCTTCCGGAATATTGAACTGGTTCAGGGTGGCGGCAATCACCACCAGCGAGGCGCGCGGCACGCCTGCCATACCTTTCGAGGTCAGCATCAGCAGCAGCAGCATGGTGATCTGCGTGCCGATCGACAGGTCGATACCGTAGGCTTGCGCAATGAACAGCACGGCGAAGGTGCAGTACATCATCGAGCCGTCGAGGTTGAAGGAGTAGCCCATAGGCAATACAAAACTGGAAATCTTGCGGTCCACGCCGAACTGGTCGAGCGCCGTCAGCAATTTTGGATAAGCCGCTTCCGAGCTGGCCGTCGAGAATGCCAGCAGGAAGGGTTCGCGGATCAGGCCGACGAGCTTGAAGATACGCGGGCCGATGACGATGAAACCGGCACCGATCAGCAAGACCCACAGGCACAGCAAGCCCAGATAGAAGCCGCCCATGAACTTGGCAAACGTGACCAGCACGCCCAGGCCGTGGGTGGTGATGACGGAGGCCATGGCGGCGAACACGGCCAGCGGGGCCAGGTTCATGATGGTGCCGGTGATGCGCAGCATGACTTGCGCCAGCTGGTCGACGACGGCCGTCAAGGTCTTGCCCGATTCGCCCAGGCCGGCCAGTGCGCCGCCGAAGAAGATCGAGAACACCAGCACTTGCAAGATTTCATTGTTGGCCATGGCCTCGATCGGCGACTTCGGCACCAGATGCGTGAAGAAATCTTTCAAGGTGAAGGCAGCCGTTTTCAAATTGGTCGAAGCGTGTACGTCCGGCAATGGCAAGCCCAGGTTGGTACCCAGCTGCATCAGGTTCGACAGCACCATGCCCAGCGCCAGCGAGACCAGCGAGGCAACGACGAACCAGCACATGGCTTTCAAGCCGATGCGGCCCGCTGTCTTGCCGTCGCCCATGTGGGCGATACCGACTGTCAGGGTGGAAAATACCAGCAGCGCAATGATCATCTTGATCAGGCGCAAGAAGACGTCGGTGACGATGGAAATATTGCCAGCGATTTGAGCGCTGAGCTTGGCATCAGGGAAGGCGGTGTTGCATCCATAGCCCACGGCAATGCCGAGGATCATGGCAATCAGGATGTACAGGGTTAATGGCCGTTTCTTTTTCATTTTGACTCCTCCGGTGAAACGCCGCTGTGAGCGGATTATTGATAGCGAGCAACTCAAGCTTGGAGTCAATATTTCTCAAAAACAAGCCCTTGCGTGCCAGCGATTATTTGCAGCAAAACCTGTACATAGCAAAGGATATGCCTGAAATGGGAATTTGGGTCCTAACTTCTTAAGTTGTTGATTTAAGGAAGTTTTTTTGTTGCTTAGATGCCGCAATTTGGCGTCTTTGCGCGAAAAATTGGACGCGGCGGGCCATCGCTGTATGACTTTTCATACGCTAGTCGCTGCAGGGCGGCGGTGCGGCAAAAAGGCAAGATTATCAGGACAATAAAAAAGCCCCTCCGAAGAGGGGCTGGATGTGACGCGAAGCGTGTTCTCGATTTTAGAACTTGATATTCGCCGTCAGGCTGAACGAACGGGGCTGGCCCGGGGTGTAGCGGAAGCCGGACTTGTTGATGGCTGCCACGTAGGTCTTGTCGGCCAGGTTGTAGGCGTTCAACTGCAAGTCGAGGTTCTTGTTGACGGTATAGGTCGCCATGGCGTCGAAGACCCAGTAGGCATCCACGCGGACCGGGGTGCCGACGGCGCCATCGATACCGCGCAGCATTTCACCCACGTAACGCGCGCCGCCGCCGATCTTCAGGCCAAACGGCAGGGTGTACGAAGTCCAGCTGGTGAACGCCTGTTTTGGCGTGTAGGTGAGGTTGTTGATGCCGCTGGCCGTGACGCTGACGACTCTGTTCGACTCGATCCTGGTGTTCATGCGCGTATAGCCGGCGCTGACCAGCCAGTTAGGCATGACTTCGCCGACCATGCCGATCTCGATACCCTGCACGCGCTTCTTGCCAGTCTGATAGTAGGTCTTGTCGACTGGATCCTGTTCCACTTCATTCTTGACGGTGGTCTGGTAGACGGCGGCTGACAACGACAGTTTTTGTTTCAGGAAGTCCCACTTGGTGCCGATTTCCTTGGTGATGGTTTCCTGCGGGTCATAGCTCGGGTTTTGCGCGCTGCTGGCGCCCGCGCTCAGCACAAAATTGGTGCCTGGCGGCGCCTTCGACGTGGCCAGCAAGGCATATACGCTGCTGTCCGGCGTCGGCTTGTACAGGGCCGAGATCTTGCCGTTGGCTAAGGTATCGCTGAGGGTCAAATGGGTGGGAATCGGCGTGCCCACTGGCAATGGCTGTACCGCGGGCGCGGTCACGGCTGTTTGCAGGCTGACGGCGTCAAACGTGGTGTTGAAATGGTCGAAGCGTGCGCCGCCGTTGAAGATCCACTTGTCACCGAACTTGATGGTGTCGAAGAGATACAGGCTTTGCGTGTTGAATTCGCCCTGGGTGAAGGCGCCGCTGCGCACGGGATTGCGGCCCGTGACGGGGTCGCGCGGGTTCGGATTGTACAGATTGGCAGCTGGCAAGGTGCCCAGGCTGGCGGCGACATAGCCGTAGTTGGTCTGCTTTTCGCTGGTGAACTCGGCGCCGGCCACCACGGAGTGCTTCAGCACGCCCGTGTCGAATTGCGCGCTGACCACGGTCTGGTTGGTCAAAATCGTGTTTTCCTGGTCCTTCACGGTGGGCAGATTGCGCGCCAGGGTCCAGCTCGAAGGATCGTTGGCGTTCGGCGTCTGCAGGTTGGCGGTGTTGCCCATGAAGGCCGTCAGCAGGTAGTCTTGCTTGGTCTTGCCGTAGCGCGTGGTGTTCTGGATTTGCACGTTGGGCAAGAAATCATGGTCGATGCGCAAGGTGCCCATGTCGGCCTTGATCTTGTCGTAATCGGCGCTGGAACCGTAGAAATTCTTTGGATCGACCCGCGCCGCGCTGTTCAGGAAGGTGCGTACGGCCGGTTTGTCCTTCGCGGCGACGTCCGGCGTCGAGTAGCCTGGCAAGCCGATGGTCGGCACGAGGCCGTCGGGTACGTTGTTTTGATCCACGTGCAGGTAGCTGGCCGTGACGCGCGTTGGCTTGCCGATGCCGAAGGTGACGGTGGGCGCGAAGGCCCAGCGCTTGTTGGTGACTTCATCGCGCGCCGGATTGCCGCTGTCTTGCGTCATCAGGTTCAGGCGCATGGCCGTGCCGGTATCGCTGTCGAGGATGCGGTTCCAGTCAGCCGTGGCGCGTTTCTGCTTGCCGCTACCGGCCGTCAGCAGCGAATTGAAGGTGTTCGCCATGGTGGCGGTCTTGCTGACCAGGTTGATCGAGCCGGTGGGTGCACCGCGGCCGCTGTCGGTGCCAGCAGGGCCCTTCAGCACATCGATCTGTTCGATGTTGAAGACGTCGCGCGAGATGGAACCCACGTCGCGCACGCCATCGACATAGATGCTGCCCGACGCATCGAAGCCGCGCATGTAGACGGCGTCGCCCGTGTTCGTGTTGCCGTTTTCACCGAGGAAGAAGGTGCCGACGCCTGGCGTGTTGCGCAGCGCATCCGTCAGGGTCAGCGCGCCTTGCTGTTCGATCAATTCCTTCTTGATCACGACGATGGTTTGCGCCGTATTGACCAGTTCTTCCGTGTATTTCGGCGACGAGGCTTTTTCGGCCTTGAAATCGTTTTCCTTGGAACCTACGACCTTGATTTCGTTCAGGGTTTGCTGCGCTGCCGGGGCACTCTGGCCAGCCGGGTCTGCCGCCTGGGCGGCGACGGGCAGCAGCATCACGGCCAGGGCGGCGCCGATGTGCTGGTTGAAACGGGTTGGTGCGTGTTTGCGGCTCTTGATTGCCATCTTGCTCTCTCGATAAGTTCAGGGTAGTGGTTCCTGGCTGGCTCTGCGACGCGGTGTGTAGGTAGGCACGCGGGCAAGTGGCTGGCGATGGAGACGGAAGGCCGTATTGTAATAACTGGGCGCTATTTCGTAAATGAGAATCGTTATCAGTATCGTTTACGCAACGGATTGGGCATGCCGCAAAAAAAAACACTGTCATGGCGCATGAATGCTTGCTTTGCAGCATCGCCGCTGCTAGGCGCGCAAGCGTTCTGCAGCGGGAGTATGATGAGCAACCTTTACTCGTTCCGCCTAGCATGCTGCAGACTCCCGATGCCTTTGTCCCCCTGATTGACGCGCCCGAACCGGCTCCGGCCGCCACCGAGACGCTCACCTTTGTTTTTCACCGCGGGCGCTTGCTGTTGCGTACGCCCGAGCTGGTCCTGCCCACTGCCGCCGAGGCGGCCGCGCTCGCTATTGACTTGAGCCGCGCCCAGCCCGTCGGCCTGTGGCAGGGCCGCTATTGCCAGACCATCTGGACGGATGCGGAGCTGCTGCCCGCCGATAGCAGCCTGGCCTGGCACGGCATGCGCTCGCTTTTTAATGCCGTCGACGATGCTTTCCTGGGCCTGGCCAGCCGCGCGGTGCAACTGGCCGAGTGGGCACGCACGCACCGCCACTGCGGCGTGTGCGCCACGCCCATGCAGCGCACGCGCGGCGAACGCTGTTTTACCTGCGCCGCCTGCGGCATGCTCGCATATCCACGCATTTCGCCAGCCATGATGGTGCTGATCCGCAACGGTGATTCCGTGCTGCTGGCCATGCACAAGCATTCGCCGTCGCAGCGTTTCAGCCCGCTGGCCGGTTTCCTGGAAGCGGGCGAATCGATCGAGGAAGCCGTGCACCGCGAAGTGATGGAAGAGGTGGGTTTGCGCGTGCACAATCTGCAGTACTTCATGAGCCAGTCCTGGCCGTTTCCCCATTCGCTGATGATCGCGTTTACGGCCGATTACCTCGATGGCGAGATCCGCCTCGACGAGAACGAAATCGCCGAGGCGCGCTGGTTCGGGCCCGGCGATGCGTGGCCGGAAGCGAGTTCCAGCGTGTCGATTTCCGCGCTGCTGGTGAGAGCGCACCGCCCGCCGGCAGTGTAGTAAGGCAAGGGCTGCCGGGCAGCTTGCCGCATTTTCTCGCGTTTTCTATATACTGGCGGCAATTGAAAATTTTAGGGTGGTTTAGCATGTCTCAAGAAGAATTCTCCGAAAACGACTGGCGCCGGCTGATCAGCAGCTTTGGTGAAGATCCGCAGCGTCCTGGCTTGCTGGAAACGCCGGCGCGCGTGGCCAAGGCCTGGAAGCACTGGACGTCCGGCTATGACCAGGATCCGGTGGACTTGCTGAAAGCCTTTGAAGATGGCGCGGAACAGTACAACGAGCTGATCGTTGTGCGCGGCATTCCTGTCTACAGCCATTGCGAACACCATCTGGCGCCGTTCTTTGGCAAGGCCACCATCGGTTATGTGCCTAACGGCAAGATCGTAGGCCTGTCGAAACTGACGCGCCTGGTCGATTGCTTCTCCAAGCGCCTGCAAGTGCAGGAACGTATGACGATGCAGATTGCCAATGCCCTGATGGAAGTGCTGGAACCGAAATCGGTGGGTGTGGTCGTGCGCTGCCGTCACCTGTGTATGGAAAGCCGCGGTATTCGTACGCCGGGCGAAGAAACCATCACCTCGGCCATGCTGGGCGAGATGCAGCCTAACCTGGCGTTGCGCACGGAATTTTTGGCCCTGGCGCGCGAAGTCTGATTTTCGGCGACGATGCAGGGCGAAGGCGGCGTGATGCCGCCTTTTTTTTATATTCTTCCGGATTCCCGTTGCGCCAGGTAGCGCGCCGGTGGCTTGCCCACGGCCTTGCGGAACATGGTGACAAACCCACTGGTATTTTTATAGCCCAGTTCCAGCGCCACTGCCTTCACGCTGTGGCCCTGCGCCAGCAGCAGGGTGGCCAGCAGACGGTGGGCAGGACCGGTGCCATGGTAGGCTCGACAAACAGGCAATAACATTGCGCCTCGCCCACGCCTTGCGCTGTATGCATCAGGCCGCCCGGCATCCACGCGGCGCACTGGGACGGCACGATCACACGCCGCTTTCCACCTCGCAATGAATCATACCCCGCGTGGTATACAGCAGCTGTCCCTTGCGGTGCTGGTGCGGCGCCTGTTCCGCATCCTCGGGCACGCTGGCCAGGCCCAGGTGGGCCATCAGCATGCTGGGCAAGAGGGATGGGGCATGGGAATGCTTTGGCTGGATTCCCCCTCGTCCGGATGCGCCGCGACTGCCGCCGGGCGATGGCAGCATGGCGATGCATCAGTAGCGGTAGTCGTTGACAAAGTGTTTGGTGAAGTTGTACTTGCTGCCGCCGTCGAGCAAGTCGACCAGACGTTTCGGCGCCGAGGCCGACATGAAGGCGTCGGCCGCGCCGCCCGTGCTGCGGAACTTCATGCCGGGGCTGAGGATCTGGTTTGCGCCGATTTTCAGGTGCTGGAAGCTTTTCGTCTTTTCATTGTTGAGGATGAAGTGCAATTCCTGCTTGAACGTCAGGAAGGGGATCTTCAGCCACCAGCCTTCGTCCGTGCCATAGCTGGCGACGCTGGCAAAATGCGTGTTCTTGTCCGTCAGGGTGGGTTTGCCCAGGCGGTCGTTGATGCGTTTCATGGCTTCATTCTTGGTCATGCTGTGCTTTCGTGATTCAATCGATCTGGCGTGCATTTTGACACAGGCACGCTACCCCCGCCTGCCTTGCCACTGCCTATCTGCATGCTTTTTTACTGCAATGCAGCATCAATTCTCGTCAATTGTCGCAGCCCATTAACAACACCGGGCAAAAAACATTGCCTACCGGCATTGTAAATATTGCTCGTTCGAGCGTATGCTGGAGTCGTCTGAACGGTGCCGCCAGAGCACCGTCGCCGCCGCATTCCTGGCCAGCCGAGCTGGAAGCGGGCCACGCCCCATTAGCGCATATAGATAGTTGGAGACACAGCATGAAGAAATTGACGTTCCAGCAAAAATTATGGATCCCCCTGCTTTGCAGCCTGTTATGTATCACCGTCATTTTTGTCTATAACGCCCTGGAAATTCGCAAGATCCGCATCGAAGAACGCAGCGCCGACCTGAGCAATGCCGCCGACCTGGGCCTGGGCGCCGTCAAGATGTTCGGCGACCTGGCCGCCAGCGGCGCCTTGACGCAGGAAGAAGCGCAAAAGCAGGCCACCGCCGTCATCAAGAGCATGCGTTTTGGCGAAACCGGTTACTTGTCCATCATCAACTTGGATGCCGTCGTCGTGATGAATCCCGCCGCGCCGCAAACCAACGGCAAGAACATGGCGGACTTCAAGGATGCCAACGGCACCTATCTGTACCGCGACATCGTTGCCGTCGGCAAGAGCGATGCGGGCAAGGGCTTCGTTCATTATTATTTCCCCCGTCCGGGCCAGAAAAATCCTGAGCCGAAGATGAGCCGCGTGGTGGCCTACAAGCCGTGGGCCTGGACCCTGGTGGTGGGTGTGTACATGGACGATATCGACGCGGCCTTCCGCCAGTCGCTGCTCACCTCGCTGGGCGTGCTGGTGCTGGTGTGCGGCCTGCTGGCGGCCGTCGTCGTGGCGATCAACCGCAGCCTGCGCCATGCGCTGGGCGGCGACCCCGAGTATGCAGCCGATGTGGCGGAAAAAATCGCCAACAACGACTTGAGCGGCAACGTGCGCACGCACGCCAACGACCGCCACAGCGTGCTGTACGCGATGAAAACCATGCAGGCCAACCTGGTCGATGCGATCAGTGAAATCCGCCACAGCGCCGAGACGATCGCCACGGCATCGAGCGAGATTGCCAGCGGCAATATGGACTTGTCGGCGCGCACGGAAATGCAAGCAAGTTCGCTGGAAGAAACGGCGGCCTCGATGGAGGAATTGACCTCGACCGTGACGCAAAACGCGGGCAACGCCGTGCAGGCGAATGAACTGGCGCAGTCCGCCTCGGCAGTGGCGCGCCAGGGCGGCGCCGTGGTGGCGCAAGTGATCGGCACCATGGACACCATCAACGCTTCGTCGCGCAAGATTGTCGACATCATCGGCGTCATCGATGGCATCGCCTTCCAGACGAATATCCTGGCCTTGAACGCAGCGGTGGAAGCGGCGCGCGCCGGCGAGCAGGGCCGCGGCTTTGCCGTGGTGGCGTCGGAAGTGCGCAACCTGGCGCAGCGCTCGGCGGGCGCAGCGAAGGAAATCAAGGAACTCATCGGCGCTTCCGTCGACAGTATCGCGGCCGGCAGCACGCTCGTCGCCCAGGCGGGTACGACCATGGATCAGGTGGTCGCCAGCGTCTCGCGCGTGACCGACATCATGGCCGACATCACGGCCGCCTCGCACGAGCAAAGCACGGGCATCGGCCACGTCAACCAGGCGATCACGGAAATGGATAGCGTGACGCAGCAAAATGCGGCACTGGTGGAAGAGGCGGCGGCAGCGGCGTCCAGCATGCAGGACCAGGCGGCCGTGCTGGCGCAACTGGTGGCGCGCTTCAAACTGTCGGCGCAGGAACCGGGGACGGCGCCGCGCGTGGCGGCGAGCTCTGCTGGCGCGCCACGCGCCGTGGCGAAAAAGCCGCTGCGCAGCCTGGCGGCGCGCTGATTTACTGGGCTGGCGCCGCCGCTTGCGGCGCGGGCTCGAATTCCAGCTTGTCATCGACGACCACGAATTGCCCGACCGGCTGGCCCAGGTCGGCTTTCGGGTCGTTTTCCATTTCCGTCAGCGCATTGCAGGTAGTCGTTTCCGCCTGCCACAACTGCTTGCCCATGCGGATATTCCACAGGCCATCGCCGGCCGCAAACAGCTCGACGGTGATGTCGGCGGGTGCATCGGTCGCCAGGATATGCAGACGCTGGCATTGCGGCAAATTGGTGGCCATCAGTTGCACTTCCACGGTATCTTGCCAAAAATATCGTTGCTGGCGGCGCACGGTCAGGGAATGGTCCTGGCCGTCAAACAGATAGATGGCGAAGTCCTGGACACAGCCTGACAGCAGGACGGACAGCATGACGATCAGGAGTTTGCGCATGGTCGGCTTTCTTTGGTGGTTCTCTGGGGTGTCGGAGTTCAATACTTGCGGCGAGAGTGGGCGCTTGCTTGCATGGTTGGTGCGTCGTCCGCCGTCTTGTTTTTCGCTTACGTGGCATTATATCCATGCACACCAGTTGCGGCGTGACAATAGTTACGCCCTCCCTATGCCAACGAGCTGAAAGACGACGATGATCGACCTGTATTACTGGACCACGCCCAACGGGCACAAGGTGACGATGTTCCTGGAAGAAGCAGGCATCGCCTACAACATCATTCCCGTGCATATCGGCAAGGGCGAGCAATTCAAGCCCGAGTTTCTTGCCATCGCGCCCAACAATCGCATCCCCGCCATCGTCGACCAGGCGCCGGAAGATGGCGGTGCGCCCTTGTCCCTGTTCGAGTCGGGTGCCATTCTGCAATACCTGGCGGAGAAAAGCGGGCAATTCCTGCCGGCGGACGTGCGCGGGCGCGCCGAGGTGATGCAATGGCTGTTCTGGCAAATGGGCGGACTGGGTCCCATGGCCGGGCAGAACCACCATTTCGTGCAATACGCACCCGAGCCCATCGAGTACGCCATTACGCGCTACGTCAACGAAACGAACCGTTTGTATGGCGTGCTGAACAAGCGCCTGGCGGACCGTGCCTTCGTGGCCGGCGATACCTATACCATCGCCGACATGGCGATCTACCCGTGGATCGTGCCGCACGCGCGCCAGCGCCAGAAGCTGGAAGATTTCCCGCACCTGGCGCGCTGGTTCGCGGCCATTGCCGCCCGTCCCGCCACCGTGTGCGCGTATGCCCGCGCGGCCGAAATCAATGAGCAGCCCACCGTCAGCGGCGACGCGAAAAGCGTGCTGTTCGGGCAGACGGCGAAAACTATCGGCGCGGTTTAATTCCCCCGGTAAGTAGAAAAGCCGAAAGGACTGAGCAGCAGCGGAATGTGATAGTGCTGGTCAGTCTTTTCCACGTGAAATTGCACGGGAATTTCCGGGAAGAAGGTTTCCTGTTTCAGGCGCGCATAGTGCTCGCCTGTTTTAAACACGATGCGGTAGTCGCCCGCCTGCATCGGTGTCTCGGCCGGATACATGGCCGCGATGCGCCCCTGCGCATTCGTCACGGCGCTGCCCAGCTGTTGCCAGCTTTCACCGTTCTTTTGCTCCAGGGTGACCGTCACGCCCGCCGTCGGTTGGCCGCTCTGCAGGTCGAGTATGTGCACGCTCAAGGGATTGGCGGCCTGGGCCATGGCGGACAGGCTGGCGAAGGCCAGGGTGGCGGTGATTTTTTTCAGGTAAGTCATCGTTGTCTCTTTCAAAGGGTGGGGGAATCGAGTTCTGGAGTGGCGGCCAAGGCGGCATGGGCGCAGGCCCGGTCTTGCAGGGCGCCACCGCCACCGGCGACGCCGATGGCGCCGACCACTTCGCCCCTGGCTCGCAAGGGGAGGCCGCCGCCCAACAGCAACAATTCCGGCAGTGTCGTCAAATTGGCCATGTCGGGATTGCCGCGCGCGGCCACGGCCAGTGCCTGCGTATCGTTTTTCGTCGACAGGGCCGTGTAGGCCTTGCGCCGGCTGGCATCCGTGTTGTGCGGCCCGACGCCATCGGCGCGCTGCACGGTCACGACATTGCCGCCACGGTCCAGTACGGTGACGACGATGTGCCGTCCTTGCGCCTGACAAGCGGCCATGGCCGCATCGGCCAGCTTGTTGGCCGCTGCCAGAGAAAGATCATCGACCTTGCGCAGCTGGGCGTGTGCGGGGCTGGCCAGCAGGCACAGCAGGGTACTGCCGAGTAACAGGGTTTTCATGGGGCTGTCCGTTGAGTAAAGTAACGCCAGTATGGCCAGTGTTGCCCTACGAGAAGATGATCGTCGCATGACATTTTTATCATCCGCAGCAGTCCGCACGCGGCGTAAAATGCTTTAACTTCCCACACGAAAGCCCCACCCATGCGCATCCTGGTCATCGAAGACGAGCCGAAGACGGGCGACTACCTGCTGCGCGGACTGGCCGAGTCCGGCTTTACGGTGAGCCTGGCGCGCAATGGCCGCGACGGCCTGCACCTGGCCGGCACAGAAGCGCCCGATTTGATCGTGCTCGACGTCATGCTGCCCATCATGGATGGCTGGCAAGTCTTGCGCGCGCTGCGGCTGCAGGAAGGCGGCGCGGACGTGCCCGTGATTTTCCTGACGGCGCGCGACGAAGTGCAGGACCGCGTGAAAGGGCTGGAACTGGGCGCCGACGATTACCTGGTGAAACCATTTGCCTTTGCCGAGCTGGTGGCGCGCATCCGCACCCTGCTGCGGCGCGGGCCACCGCGTGAAGACGACGTGATCCGTATCGGCGACATGGAAATCGATGTGATGAAACGCAAGGTCAGCCGGCAAGGGCAGCGCATCACTCTGACGGCCAAGGAATTCGGCTTGCTGCATTTATTGGCGCGGCGCCAGGGCGAGGTGCTGTCGCGTTCCATCATCGCTTCGCAAGTGTGGGACATCAATTTCGAGAGCGACACCAACGTCATCGACGCGGCCATCCGCCGCCTGCGCAGCAAGCTCGATGACCCGTTCGAACCCAAGCTGATCCATACCTTGCGGGGCATGGGCTATGTCTGCGAATTGCGCGCGCCGCATGCTCCTGACAGCGGCACCACGCAATGAAGCTGGCACAATTGCGCCGCTCGCTGACCCTGCGCGTCACGCTCGTCTTCGTGCTGATCGTGGCGCTCGTGTCGGCCGGGCTGGGCATGCATTTATACCGTTCATTCGTCGCGGAAATCGAGCGCCGCGACGACATTTTGTTGCTGGGGAAACTGCGCCAGATCCAGCAGTTGCTGGGCAATGCGGGCACCCTCGACATCATCCGCGAGCGGCCCCAGTATTTCCGCGACACCATGAGCGGGCAAGAAAATTCCCTGGTGCGCATCGTGCGTGCCGATGGCACGCGTTTGATCGATGTCAATCCACATGGCGAGAACGTCGTGCATGCGGTTCCCGTGGCCGTCGATGCGACCGTGACAAACAGCGACATCGCCAGCTGGACCAGCCGCGACGGCTATCCGGCCCGGGTCGTGGCTGCCAGCGCGCGCATCGGTGACCCTGCGCAGATGGCCGACATTTCTGTCGCCCGCGTCTACGGCGACCGCACGGCCATGTTTGCCGCCTACCGCTGGCAGATCGTCGTGTCGGTGGCCGTCAGCGCGCTGGTGGCGGCGATACTGGCCAGCGTGATGCTGCTGCGGGGACTGCGGCCGTTGCGCAATATCGCCGCCCATGCGGCGTTGGTACGGCCCGGCAAACTGGGCCAGCAGTTGGAGGCGCGCGATGCGCCCACGGAATTGCTACCCCTGATCCAGGCCTTGAACGCCATGCTGGCGCGGCTGCAGGAAGGCTATGCGCGGCTGTCGCAATTTTCCGCCGACCTGGCGCATGAATTTCGCACGCCCGTCACCAATCTGCTGGGGCAAAGCCAGGTCATGCTGGCCCGCCCCCGCAGTGCGCAAGACTATGAACAGTTGGTGTCGTCGAATGTGGAAGAGCTGGAACGGCTGTCGCGCATGATCGACAGCATGCTGTTTCTGGCGCGCGCGCAGCAGGAAGAGATGGTGATCGTCAAGCAGACCTTGCCCGTGCAGGACGAATTTCTAAGGCTAGCAGATTTCTTTGAAGGCCTGGCCGAAGAGCGCGAGCTGGCGCTGGCTTGCCACGGCAGCGGCAATGTAACGGCCGAGCCGCAACTGCTGCGCCGCGCGCTGGGCAATTTGCTGTCGAACGCGATCCGCCACGCGGCGCCGGGCAGTACTATCTTGCTGCGTTCGCACACGACGAACGAGGGCGTGGAGTTGAGCGTGAGCAACCTCGGTCCCGCCATCCCCGCGCGCCATTTGCCGCACCTGTTCGAGCGTTTTTACCGCGCCGACCCGGCCCGCAGCGACTCGGCCGCCTCCACAGGATTAGGTTTGGCCATCGTCACGGCCATCATGCAATTGCATGGCGGCAGCGCGAGCGTGGCGTCCGACGCGGCCGCCACGACGTTTACCCTCGTTTTCCCCGCTTAGCCCATTTCGACAAGAAACTCATGCATGCCCGTATGTGGCAACTGCGCGCAGGCGGGCGCAAAGTGCGGTAACTGCCCCCACAGCCGCGGGTTGCCGACGATATACACATAGTGCTGGGCACGCGTCAGGGCCACGTTGAGCAGGTTCGGCGTGGCTGCCGCCCATTGCGCTGCGCCCGCCGTGCTGTCGTCGGCACCGAGGACCAGCATCACTACGCTTTGTTCCTTGCCCTGGAAGGTGTGCACGGTGCCGACCATCTGGCTGCTCCACTGGCGCAATTCGCGCGGCGTTGGTGCCTTGCCATAGCCGAGGCGGCGGTCCCAGTCCAGGTCAACGATGCGCGAGCGCAATTCGTTGCGCACGGCCTTGAACGGCGTGATCACATACATGTCCGGCAGCTTGCCGTCGCGGCGGTACAGTTTCAACAGCACTTCCAGCACGAAATCGAGCTGCACAGGCACCACCTGCTTGTAGCTGACGGGGCCGACGGCGTCGATCCAGCGGCTGGAGCCGCGCGTCAGGCCGCGCGCGCTGGCCGGCGGCGTGCGTTCGCTCAAACCGTAGACCATCTTGTCTTCATAGGCGATGCTATTGGCCAGCGAAAACATCGGCTCCACGCAGCGGCGGTGCACGCGCAGGGGGCTGCCTATCCACAGCGGCTGGGCGCTGCCTGCGGCTACATGCGCGCCATAACGGTTGGCCTTGTCGGCCAGGGTCTGCACGGAAACGCTTGTCGGCGCGTAACTGCCATCCTGCGTGTGCGGCGACAGTGCGGATAAAGTTTGCACCAGGCGGCCCGGCACTGTAAACACGGGTTCGATCTGCAGCGGGTCGCCCACGACGACAGCACGTTTTGCGCGCCACAGGCTGCCCAGCGCCGCTTGCGGTGGTGCTTGGCCCGCTTCGTCGATGAACAGCCAGCCCAGCGATTCGGGGCCCATGCCCTGGAACTGGCGCGCGAACGAGGCGAACGTGGTCGACACGACAGGCACTACCATGAACAGGCTGTGCCAGACCATGGCGATGTGCGACTGGTCATAGGCGCGCTTGTTCTTCAGCAATTTCGACACGGCCAGCAAGTTGCCGCCAAAGCCAGGTCCGCCTTTCTTCGCCACTTCCGCCAGCCATGCTTCATGCAGGGCCAGGGCCTTGGCGAACAGGCGCGAGCGCAGGCGCGCCAGCGCCGGTTCATGCCACAGGCCGCCAATCTGCAGCGTGTCGCCGTCCAGCTCGTCCAGCGTGGCCGGGGCGATGATGGTGGGGAAACGCATGCGCGCGCGGCGCAGCAATTCCGTGCTGTCATCCCATTCGCGCTGGCGCGATTGCGCCGTGCGCAGGGCGATGTGCAAGCTGTTGCGGGCGCGCTCGCAGCGCGGCTCCAGCTCGCCTTTCAGCAGCAGCTTGATGGCGGAGACGTCGCGCGCGGCCTGGCGCTGCGCCTCGGCATTGGCGATGACGGCGTCCTTGTAGGCACGCGCCGGTGCGGTGCGGAATAAACGGGCAAAGAACCCCGGCTGCGTCAGCGCCACCAGGCGTTCTTCTTCCAGCAATTCCTTCTTGCTGGCGAGTAAGGTGTCCTGTTGCACCAGCGCAGCGGATAGGGCGCCATTGGCCGCATCCGTCTCTTGCTCGGCAGCAATCAGCGCTTGCTGGCTGGCCTGGATGAAATCTGCTTCCGTGCAAGTGCCCACGGCTTGCCACAGGGCCGCGTATTGGGCGTGCTCGGCCAGGGCCTTTTCCACCACGTGTTCCGTCTCGCGAAACTCGCGCGCGGCCTGGGCGAAGCTGACGCCCTGGTAGCTGGCCAGCCACTGGCGGATATTCTGCGCGTTCGGCGTCTTGCGCGCCGTGCTCTTGTCCCAGTCGTCGTCATAAAAATTGCTGACGAAGCGGCGGCGGTTGGCGCTATTGCCCAGCGCACAGGACATCAAGCCCCATGGCGCCTCGGCATCGCTCAAGGCGCGGTTGGCGCCATTGCCGTCGGCCACGACCCGGCGCGCCACGCTTTCAAAGTAACGCGTGCGCGCCCATTCCTTGCCCAGTTGCTTGGGTTTCGGCAGGTCGCCGGAAATGTTTTCCACCGCCGCATTGTTCGACGAGGCGACGACCATTTCAAAGCCTGTCAGTTCCGGGCGCAGGCGGGCGATGGTGATCGGCTCGCGCACGCCTTCGAAGGCCACGGCCACCTTGCCGATGAAGGCGTCGCCAGCGCGGTCCAGGCAGGACAGCACGGCAGCGCGGCGCACGATGTTGTCGGCGAACAATTCGCGCAACAAGGTCGTCTTGCCTGTGCCGGGCGGGCCGTTGACGGAAAAGATGCCCCGCTCGCTCAAGCCCGTGCGCGCGCCGTGGATGGCGAACTGCTGCATCAGGCTCATGGCGTAGCTGGCGTCTTCCAGCCAGTGTCCCCGGTTCATATTGCCCGGATTGAGCATGGCGGCCAGCGCCTGGCGTCCGGCGGGGCTGTACAGGTCGATGCGTTCATCCTGTGCCAGCGGCGTCAGGTAGGCGGCGACAGTCGCCGGCAGCTTGCCGCCACGCAAGGCGCGGATGATCTGTTCCAGGTCATCGAGGTAAAAACTGTTGAGGATATCGATCGACGGTTCCACCGCGTCGCCAAAGTCCAGGCTGCGGTTCTGGCTGGACTCAAGCGTATCGGCTTCCGTCACGGCGGCGCGTTTCTTGCGCGTGCGCAGTTCGAGCACGGCCAGCGGCTGACCTGCGGACGGGTGGAAACCGGCCCAGTCGCGCAGCAGGTCGGCCAGGGCCGCGATTTCCATGCCGGACAGGGGCGATGAGACATTGCCCGCCTGGTCCGTCACTTGCTGGGGCGCGCGGGCGGCGGCGAAGTTGCGCAGACTGTCTTGCAGCAGCAACTGGCTGTCGCAGAAGGCGTCCAGGCTCAGACCCGACCAGTCCGGCGTGCGCGCGAGGCCCAGGGCCCACGGCAATGTCGACACGGACACGGGATCGAACTGTGGCTCGCCTAGCGCATTCAGGTTCATGCGGGCAAAGCACGAGCGTCCGGTCAGTTCCGTTTTTTCTGTTTCTGCCATGTTTTCCGGGCCGCTGGCCGGCGGACAAACCTTGTTGATTTCCGCCTTGTCGAACACGCCGAGGAACAGCGAAAAGCCGTCGACCTCGCGGTCGGACGGTACTTGCCATTGCGTGGCGAACTGCAGCGGCAATTGCGCCAGCTGTTCGCGCTGCAGGAGACGCACGGTGGACTGGTCTTCAACGTCCGTGATTTGATTCAGGTCAAACGGGATAAAGAATTCGATCTTGTGCCAATACTCCAGGATAGCCAGGAGGCGCTGCTGTTCTGCCTGATTCATGATGACCAATATTTTGTAAAGCGAGCGAGGATTGTAAAGCGTATGCGCGCTGCACGTTTTGCACTTTCGCCTATTGCGCGGGCTTTGCCGCAAAAAAGTGGCGATCGCGGACGAAAAAAAGCCAGGCATCAACTTCCTGCCTGGCTTTCCCGTGGGGAGGCTGTTGCAATTCGTTAAAACGCTTCCCACTCGTATTCGGCGCCAGCATTGCTGCGGCGCCGCCGCATACGAGCGGCCTGATCGTGACGCTAGCGCCTGCCCTCAGTCCTCAATATGGTTGGGGATGCGAAACAGTAAATCCGTATCGCCGAGGTCCACGCCCGCTTGCGACAGCAGGGTGCTGGCCTGGCCCCGGTGGTGCGTCTGGTGGTTGAAAAAATGCATGAGCAGGCTGAAAAATTCGCGCCGGTTCGGCCCCTTGCTGTTGCGGTAGTCGAGCAGGTGATCCAGGTCGTCTTCCGTGATGGAGGCGGCCCAGTCGATGATGACCTGGTCCAGCCACAACCGGTGCGCGTGCATGGCGGCAAAATCCTCGGCCGCGAACAGTGGATGTGTGAGCGATGCGGGTGGCGTCATGGCGCGGATGGGGTCGAGCAGGGGAAAGCCGGCCGGATGCCTGGCGTAGCGCTGCAGCCACAGGGTGTCGCCCACCATCACGTGGTTCAGGGTGGCCAGCAGGGAGCCGAAAAAGGCACCCCGCTCGCGCTGCAGCTCGCCGGGCGGAAGGCTGGCCGCCGCCGCGTAGACCTTGGCGTTCATCCACTGATTGTAATCGGCCATCAGGCAAAGGTGGGCGCAACGACTCATGAATAAACTTTCGTGAATGAATGAAAGGCTATTTTATACAGACTTCAAAAATGCGCGTATGCCAGCGAGCAACATTTCAATGGCCATTGCCGTCAGGATCAAGCCCATCAGGCGCTCGAACGCTGTCATGACCCTTGGACCCAGCGCACGCTGCAAGCGTTCGGCGCACAGGAAGACGGCCAGCCAGACGACGGCCACGGCCGTCAGCCCCGCCACGTGGGCGATGACGTCGTTCATTTCATGCGAGGAAAACAACAGCACGGTCGCCAGTGCCGACGGGCCTGCCAGCGCGGGGATGGCCAGCGGCACGATGAACGGTTCGCCGCCCATCTCGTGGTCGCTATTGCCCGCATTGGGCTGCGGAAACACCATGCGCATGGCGATCAGGAACAAAATGACGCCGCCGCCGATGCGCAGCGCCACTTCCGACAATTGCAAGGCGTTCAGGAAATGGCGGCCAAAAAACATGAACAGCAGCAAGATGCCGAAGGCGATCATGCACTCGCGCACCACGACTTTCCAGCGCCGCTCGATGGGTACCCGTTTCAGGGCATTGACGAACAGGGAAACGTTGCCGAACGGATCGGTGACGAGCAAGAGCAGGATAAAAGTCTGGAAGAAATTCTGTGTCATGGTGGCGTGAGAATGAGGTCAACACCGTTGCCAGGATGGGCGCGGTGCGATAAGGCTTGCGATGATAACAAGAGCTGCGCTTATCGCCCATGATTATTGATGCATAGCAGCATTTTTTTTATCCCGCGATGACTTTTGCCTGGTAAAACGTGGTGGGCGTGATGCCGAAATGCTTCTTGAACATGGCGGTCAACGCGCTCTGGCTGGTGTAGCCATTGTCTATGGCCACATCGATGACCTTGCTGCCCGTCTGCTTCTGGAACAAACGGTGCAGCGTCCGTTGTCTGGCCGCTACCGTCCTGGAGTGTCCGGCATTGCCTGAATGGCCATGCATAATGGCGCTTTTCGGCAGTGGAGTTGACATGCGGCAAACATTCTTGATGAGCACGATGGCGGCGCTGCTGGCGCTGGGCGCCCTGGCGCCGGCGCAGGCGGCGCGTTTTTATGCAGGCCAGCCCATGGCCACTGCCAGCGCCATCGAGCGCCGCGACGGCGGCGTGGTGCTGGCCTTCCTGCGGGAAAATGGCGAGGTCAACGGCTACTACTGCCAGTGCAACGAGGGCAGCGAGAAACGCATGAACCTGGACAAGTATGGCAAGGCCAGCATCGAGGCCGTCTTCCAGATGGACCTCGACAGCGAAGGCGAGACCACCTTGGTACTCAGCCGCAGTGCTGATGCCTATGGCTTGCATGCCTACCGTTACGAGCGCAGCGGCGGCAGGATGTTCAAGGTGGCCACTTTGCAGCCCGCGCTGGACGCCATCGTGCGCGGTGCGAAAACCATGGATGAATCGCGGGTGCGCGCTGCGCTGGCCCGTCTGCAGCTGATCGATTACAGCATCGCGTATGCGCCCTCGGGCGTGGCCGAGTTCGATGCCATCGAGCATGCGCACGGCACCCTGGCCGGCTATTTCAATATCGATGGGCAGTTGTTGCCGGGCAAGCCAGCGGAAGCGCCCGC
The DNA here is from genome assembly GCF_051380775.1 of Janthinobacterium pasteuri. NCBI lineage: Bacteria > Pseudomonadati > Pseudomonadota > Betaproteobacteria > Burkholderiales > Oxalobacteraceae > Janthinobacterium > Janthinobacterium pasteuri. The sequence goes on from NZ_JBNYXS010000006.1 coordinate 177,797, forward strand.
GTTTGCGTATAAAAAGACTTTCCAGGAAAAGGAGGGCCATTTTCTGACCGTCACGTATCTGCTCGGCAAGGGATGGCAAGGGAGCCGCGCGCCCAGTTACCACGTCAAGTGGATCACCTGGGAAACCCAGCCGCAACGCTTTGCCGCCAGCCAGGATGGGCCATTCATCGAATACGAGGTGAACTGCTGCGTGGGCAACGTGTTTGCCCGTGGCCAGTATGCGCTGGGCAAGCGTACCGGCGTATGGCACTTCGAGGAGCCGTTCACCATCCGCTCGTCTGGCGCCTTTGTCGATGACAAGGCCGAGGGGCCATGGACATATGAAAGCGGCGACGAAACCACGACGGGCATGATGCAGCGGGGCCAGCGCACGGGCCGTTGGGAAGTCAGCCCGGGCCTGGCTGAGTGGCGCGAAGCGGACATGCACAGCTTCACCGGTTACGACCATTTCGTGAAAGACCGCCTGAACGGTCCCAGCGAGCGCCGCGTCGCTGGCGTGGTGCAATGGCAGGGCAACTATGTGAATGGCAAGAAACAGGGCCAGTGGGTGGAACCTGGCGGTGGCGGCAACTACGTCGATGACATCAAGCAGGGGCCGTGGAAGAAGGCGACGCCGGACGGCGGCCGGCAAGTGCTGACCATGCTCGATGGCAAACCCGATGGCAAGCTGGAGCAGTATGCGGCCAGTGGCCAGCTGGAACTGGTCGAACATTACCGCCTGGGCGTGCTCGATGGCACGATGGAAAGTTTTTATCCGGATGGCAAGCGGCGTTACCAGGGCAGCTTTGCCGACGGCAAGCGCGATGGTGCGGAAACCCTGTTTTATCCCGATGGAGAACTGCCGCAATTTCAGCGCAACTGGCAAAAGGGCGTGCTGCACGGGGTCAACATCGAACATTTCCAGAACGGGAAACCGAAGCAGATTGGCAGTTATCACATGGGCAAGAAAACGGGCCGCTTTCAGTATTTCCGCGACGATGGCCAGCTCATCGAAGAAACCGTGTATTAACTAGTTGACTAGCATAAATGGCATTCCGGCGCGACCACGCACGATTGCGGAATGCCAGTTCTGCGCAAAAAACATCATCCGCTTGTTACAAAGCGTGAAAATTCCATACGGATATTGCTACTGCTAATCTTTCCCTGTATCTTGCAATCAGGAAATTAAAAGTACAGGAAACCTCAACTCTGTTGCTCTGTATTTCACTCCTGACGATGATGAGCGGGCCGCCTTCCCCCTGCCGCCAGTAACGCTCCGTCGACCGAATTTTGTCCTGAACAATGAAGAACTGCCCCGCCCATCTGGCGCCTGCGGCTATCCGTCCGGCATGCGCAAGCATGGTTGCGCCCTTACCAAGGAAACTGCATGTTGTCGAATATAACAATAAAAATGCGCCTGATTGCCACTATGAGTGTGCTGGGCTTGCTGATCGCTGTGTTGGGCTGCATGAGTATCATCAGCCTGAAATCGGCGAATAACAGTCTCAATGAAGTCTTCAGCAATCAGCTGGCGTCGACGCAAGCGATCGGCGAATCGCAAATCGCGCTGGGTCGCGCCCGTTTCACGCTGGACCGCGTGATGGTGCACCCGGATGCGCCCGATGCCAAGGAGACCCTGGCGCGTGCGGAACAATTCCTGGAAGTGTCGAACAAGGCGTGGAAGGTGTACCTGAACCTGCCGCAAGGCGTGGAAGAAAAGCGCCTGTCCGACGACATGGACAAGAATCGTAACGATTTCCTCAACAACGGCTTGTTGCTCCTGGCTAAGACTTTGCGTGAAGGCAATATCGCGCAAGCCGATAGCTTGATGATGAAGGGGCTGGTACCCCTGTACGCCAAACTGGACCAGGCGTCCGAAGCATTGACGCAGCACCAGGCTACCTTGGCCGCCGCACTGTATGCGCAAAGCCAGGCCAGCTTCCGCACGCAAGTGACCATGGCCATCATCGGCATGGTAGTGGGCGCCTTGCTGACCATTATTTCCAGCATCTTGCTGCTGCGCGCCATCTTTGCCCCGCTGGACCAGGCCCTGCGCCATTTCGGTGCCATTTCCGACGGCAACCTGGCCAACGACATCGTCATCACGCGCAACGACGAGATGGGTGCCCTGTTGGGCGGCCTTAAACAGATGCAGGAACGCCTGTCGAACACCGTGCGCGGCGTGCGCGACGGCAGCGGCGCCATCGCCACGGCCAGCAATGAAATCGCTTCGGGCAACCTGGATTTATCGAGCCGCACCGAGCAGCAAGCTTCGAGCCTGGAAGAAACGGCATCCTCGCTGGAAGAGCTGACCTCGACCGTCAAGCAAAATTCCGACAATGCGCGCCAGGCAAACCAGCTGGCCGTGTCGGCATCGGATGTGGCCGTCAAGGGCGGTGCGCTGGTGGCGCAAGTGGTCGATACCATGGGTACCATCAGCGAATCGTCGAAAAAGATCGCCGACATCATCGGCGTCATCGATGGCATCGCTTTCCAGACCAACATCCTGGCCCTGAACGCGGCCGTGGAAGCGGCGCGCGCGGGCGAGCAGGGCCGTGGCTTTGCCGTCGTCGCCACGGAAGTGCGCAACCTGGCGCACCGCTCGGCCAGCGCGGCCAAGGATATCAAGGTGCTCATCGAAGCGTCGGTGCAGAACGTGGGTGCCGGCAGCGCGCTGGTCAGCCAGACGGGCACGACGATGGACGAAATCGTTTCCAGCATCCGCCGCGTGACGGACATCATGGGCGAAATCAGCGCCGCCGGCCACGAGCAGGAACTGGGCATCGGCCAGATCAATCAAGCGGTGGCGGAGATGGATACCGTGACGCAACAAAATGCGGCACTGGTGGAAGAAGCGGCAGCCGCTTCGGAATCGATGCAGGAGCAGGCGGCGGCGCTGGCCGAAATGGTCAGCATTTTCAAGCTCGACGCCAACCATAGCGGCCCGGTAGCAGCCAAGCCTGCCTTGCGCAAGCCTGTCGTGGCCGCCACCAGCACGGCCTTGAAACGCCCGGCCCTGCACCTGGCGCCGGCATCGGTTGCCGCCGCCAAGCCGCGTCCAGCCAAGCCGGCCGCCGACAATAGCGGCGAGTGGGAAGAGTTCTAAGTTACTGCGCTGGCAGGGTGGCTTTGCTGCCCTCTTCCTGCAGCAGCGCCGCCTCGGCCAAGGCCTGTGCGCGCGCTTCCTCAGCCGCCTGTTCCGCTTTCTCCAGCGCATCGTGACGTGCCTGCAAGGCCGCCCGGGCGCGCACGAAGACGATCTTGATGGCCGCCATCACGGGCACGGACAGGAAGATGCCCACTACGCCACCGAGCTGGTCGCCGGCCAGTAAGCCGACGATCACCATTAGCGGGCTCACTTCCACGCCTTCGCTCATCAAGTACGGGTTGACCACGTAATCCTGGAACAAACGGTAGGCGGCGATAAAGCCGATCAGCCAGAATACGTGCTCGAAACCGCTGAAACCAGCCACGACCACGGCGATGACGGCGGCTGCCAGCGGGCCGGCAAACGGGATGAATTCCAGCAGGGCCGCGGCACCCGCCAGCAGCAGGCTGTACGGCACGCCCATCAGGGAAAAGGCAATGCTGTAGGACACAAAAGTGGCGATCGACAACAGCAGCAGGGCGCGCACATAGCGCGACAGCAAGATGTCGAGGTCATCGATGATGGCGCCCCAGAGTTTCTTGTTCGGGCGGTTCAGCAGGGACAGCAAACCGTCGCGCATGTCCGGCCCTTCCTTGATCAGCAAAAAGCTCAGCACGGGCACCAGCACCAGATAGATCAGGTTGCTGGCTGCATGCATGACGGTCAGGCCCAGCTCTTTCGCCAGCGGCATGGCCTGTCCCGTACCGCTGCTCAGCTGCGTCTGCATGAACGATAGCAGGCGCGCGCGCAGGGGTTCCATGAATTCCGGCAAGGGGATGCGCTCGGCGAAATTGTTGCCTTTGAGCAGTGTTGGCAATTGATCGCTGAGCTTGATCGCCTCTTCCTCGATGCGGGCGCCGAAGATGGAGCCTAAAATGGCCACCAGCAAGATCACCACCAGGAAGACGATGCCGATATTGGCCGTGCGCGGCAGGCGCTTCGGTCCATACCGCTCCAGCAGTCCGATCAGCGGATACACGAGATAGCTGAAGAAAATGGCAAAGACCACCACGATCAGGGTTGACGAGACCTTGTAGGTGAGGAAGAGCAGGAAGGCGATCAGGAACGCCGTCCACACCATCTTGGCAACGCGCAAGTTAAAACCGAACATATGACTCCTTAGGGCAGGATGCTACGCAAGCGTGGCTGGCTTGAAGGGCTGGTGGGCAAAGCAGGGACCGGGCCGCGCCGCACGGCCGGAAATCATACCGCAAAATGCCAAAATGCCATGCTCTTGTGCGTGATGGCAATGCTTTCCCCTATCCCTAATCCCCTGCGGGCTATTTTTCCCGCCAGCTGGCCACGGTGATGAACACACTGTCTTTCTTGCCCTGTTCGCGCAAGGTCACTGTGTAGCGGCCGCTCGTATCGCTGCCCGCAAACACCACCTTGTCGTCATGCCCCTTCACTTGCGCGCCCTTGGCCAGTTTGGCGTAAGTGTTGAGCACCCAGTGGAAATCGGCATAGCTGCGCAGGGTGATGCTGGCATCGGGCATGGGCTCGTCGCCCGCCTCCGCCGCTTCCGTGGGCGTGCGCATGGGCAAACCGGCCAGGCCTGCCGGTGCGATGAGTTTGCCGCCGCTGGAACTGCTGTTCAATTCCGCATTCGGCAGCAGCAGATGCAGCAAGCTGGAGGGAAAGCCGGGCGGCACGTCGCGCTGCTCCCAGCCGGGCTGGCCGGGGCGGGTGGTGATGTATTCCACCACAGCAATGCTTTGCCGCTGCTCCCGCGCAGCCAGTGCCAGCATGGGCGGTAGTTGCCGCGCCCACACGAGCAGCGGCGCAGCCATCTCGTCCTCCGCGTCCGGTGGCACAAACAAGGTCAGCACGGCATGCGTGGACGGCAGACAGGCGGGCGCGGCATCGTCAATGGCGGCCTGGCAATGGCCGTTGACAAGGGCCAGCGCCAACAGCTTGCGTTGCGGGTCGAACAGCATGGCGGCGCGCTGCGCACCGTGTTCGCTGGGGTTGATGGAGGCCAGCACCGAGCGCCCGTCGGGCAGCATGGTGCGCGTGATGTCATGCAGCGAACGCATGCTGTCGAGTACCTGGAGCGCGATCAGGGTGTCGCCCTGCGTATAGTCGCCACGCGCATAACCGAGCAGCCTGAAGACGTCAGCGCGGATTTCTGGATGCTCGTTCAGGCTGAGCGGCGGCGATGGCACGGAAACGGGCACGGTGGCAGCCACGAAGGCGGCATCCTCATCAGCAATGGCTTGTGCCATGCTGGAAAGCGGCAGGCACAGGGCGGCGCACAGCGACAGCATGCGGAAAGTGATTTTCCCTGGCGTATTCAATGGCAATCCTTGTCGAGACGCCATGCCGGTCCATTTGCCGGCATGCGCGCGCCGCGATCTTAGCATTTCAGGAATGAAACGCTTTCTGCTAGGCTTGGCTATTGAATCACTGTCCCCCTTGCCATGGCCAAGATCACCATTTCCTGCAGTATTCCCGTCGATGATGAGGTCGTGACCGAGTTTCTGCACAAGTACGTGCTCCAATCGCGTCTCGGCGCGGCCAGGAAATTGCGCATGGGAGAGAAGGGCTGTTTCTATACCTGTTCTTTGTATGGTGATGACCACGCCAAGGTGAGCCGTTTGATCCGTCGCATGCTGGCGTTCTTTGAAAGCAAGAATATTCCCTTGACCATCCTCAAGATCGGCGCCCGGGACAGTTGGGATGAGGTGGACCTTGAACAGCGCGATCCCTGGAAGATCTCGCCGCAAGCTTTGCTGGCGCTGCTTGATGCAACGCCCTCAGCCCCGCACAATCAGCCGGCGTTGAGCACGTAGCGGTTCTTGCCGCTTTTCTTCGCCTGGTACAAAGATTCATCGGCACGCCGGTAGCTGTGCGACAAGTCCGCCTCCTTGATCAATTCCGCGATGCCGATGCTGACGGACATCTTGCGTTCCGGCACAAATGCCGCCTCGACGCTGGCGACCAGCTGCGCGGCAAAGGCGCAGGCCGCGTTCTTTTCACCCAGGTAAATCACGGCAAATTCCTCGCCGCCCAGACGGCCGCACAAGTGCTCGCCCGAGAGTCCCGCGATCACCTCGGCGATCTTTTTCAGCACCTCGTCGCCCACGTCATGGCCATGCACATCGTTGATTTGCTTGAAGTCGTCGATGTCGATCATCAGGAAATACGCGGGCGTGTGTGCCGTGCGCTGCAGTGCGCGGGCGCTTTGCGTGAACATGCGGCGATTGTTGAGCCCGGTCAACCCATCCTTATAGGCCATCGTCGCCAGTTCGCACTGGGAGCGATAGTTATGGATGCGCAAGACGAGAAAATAGATATTCAGCGCCAGGCCGATGATCACGCTGATGCTGACGGCCAGCACCGGCCAATGCTGGTCAGCCTGGCCCGCATGCGCGGGAAACTGTCCCAGCCCCAGGATCGCCCACACGCCCAGCGATACGCCCAGGTAATACGCGATGCCGCTGAAGATGGGGGCCGTCGTCAGGGTGATCATCACGCCCAGTGGCAATACCCAGAAAGGGGGATCTTCCGTGCCCAGCATCAGCACGCGAAAGCCGAAGGCGATGAACAGCACGCTGATGGTGCCGCTGACGATGATGGCTTGCAGTGATTTCGCATACACGGTCAGCACCAGCCCGACCACCATGCCCGCCACGGCCATCGCCGCATGCGCATGATCGAGCGAAGCGCGCGGCAAGGTCAGGCTGAACGTGACCAGCCAGCAAGCCAGGCCAAACGTCAGGATGGCTATCGAAATGAAATGCAGTTCCTTGAAAAAGCGCTGCCGCTGCTCCGGTTCTCCTGAAAAGAACAGGTAATAGAAAGCAGGAGACAGGCTGCGCGAAGTGAACATTGCATTTGTCCAGGCAGATAACACGCCTTGCGGCAGGGAAGCCTCCCGGCAACGGCAGGCGGCTTGGCGCGCGTACAAAAGTAGTTGCGCTCAAGAACGAGTGTACTGGTTTCTTGGGGGAGGTGGTAGCCAGCGTGAAGAAAGCCGTGACCAGCATTGTGTAGGCGCAACAGATAGACGTGCATCGTCAGCAACTAAAAAGCATCAAATTTCTTCTAAGCTAAATACTACGCTCATCGGCTCGCTACCGGAGTGGCTGGGAGAGGGTGTGGCCCCCGCCACGGACACTTCCTCTAGGCGCATTTTAAAATTTCAAATTATTCTGGGTTGGGATAGCCGATGGCGGAGTGTCGTCGGCGTGGATTGGAAAACCTTTCTATGTAGTCGAACACGTCAGCTCGCTCATCATATACTTGTACTGCAATACTTTTTGCTCAGGCGTTCGCTCTTGAGCGTAGAGAGGAAGCTTCCCATTACGGAGTTGTTCCAGCAGTTCCCATAACGGCTCATACTTCATACGATACCGTGAGACTTAAGCAAGCGCTGGAAGTGCTCGCTGGTGTATTGATAGCCCTGGTTTTCTTTTGAAAAAAGACATCTGGATTGACATTGTCCTAGTTTAAATATGAGAGCTACAGGACAGCTGTCAGTCTCTTCGGGGGGAGTTTTCAGGCTCCTCATCGAGTGATTTTTGCAGATGTTCGACTGTGAGGTTTTTTGAAAACCCGCTACAATGTCGTTCATGTCCCTACTCTCAAACTCCGCCTCAAACCACGTCACCAACACTTCATTGGGAGACGGTGCCGTCGCTTTGGCAGAGTGCGCACCGGCCGCTAGGCAGAGTGGTGTCGAACACTCCTATCTGGAATTTTTTGCTGGCAGCGGACTCGTTGCCCAAGGTCTAAAAAGCTCATTCAAGCCTATCTGGGCCAACGACATCGACGGAAAAAAAGGCGCAGTTTACACGGCGAACCATACCAAAAAACATTTCTATCTTGGCTCGATTTCCGATGTTGAAGGGGCTCATTTGCCTGCAGCATCGCTCGCATGGGCCTCTTTTCCTTGCCAAGACCTATCTCTGGCCGGTTTAGCCGGCGGCATTAATGGTAAGCGCAGTGGCTTGGTCTGGGAGTGGCTTCGTATCATTGATGAGATGGGTGATGATGCCCCGCCTTTGCTGGTGGCGGAAAATGTTCTAGGGCTCGTGTCATCCGCTGGCGGAGCCCATTATCGAAAGCTACACGCCGCTCTTGTTGAACGTGGCTATTTGGTTGGAGCAATGCTGCTTGACGCAGTTCGTTTTGTGCCGCAATCGCGTCCGCGTATATTCGTGGTCGCGATTAAGAAGGAGATTGCAATCCCGCCGGAATTGGTCAGCTCCACTCCAACATGGCTTCATCCAGAGGCTGTACGCAAGGCTGCCAACGGTTTGGATGGTTGGGTTTGGTGGTATATGCCAGAGCCACCTGCGCGCAAGCAGCATCTGCCAGACGTGATCGAGTTCGACGCCGAATATGCAAGCATTGAGTCAGACGAACGCAATATCGCATTGATTTCGCCGAAACACGCCGACCTTCTAAAAGCCATCCCGAAGAAGCAGCTAGTGGTCGCTCCTGGTTATAAGCGCACTCGAAATGGCAAGCAAGTTTTGGAGCTGCGGTTTGACAATATCGCGGGCTGCCTGCGCACTCCAAGCGGTGGCAGCAGCCGACAACTTCTTGTTATCCGGAAAAATGGTAAATTGCAAAGCCGGCTATTGACCGTGCGCGAGACTGCCCGCTTGATGGGAGCGCCCGACACTTACAAAATTCCCGGCAGCTACAACGACGGTTACAAAGCGATGGGCGACGCGGTCGCTGTTCCCGTCGCAAAATGGCTGGCGACAAAACTCCTTTTGCCACTTGCGAACATCTATGCCACTCAGTCCGAGCCTTGAAGAAAAGTTATTCCAGTTCAGAGACTTTCACAACATTTTTCAGATGGGACTTTTAGGCACTGCTCTGATTGTCACAAATCGGGTAAAGCATGCCGGTCTGCCGTTTGACACCACGACATTGTTGACGCCAAAGGGCAGCCAAGTGTCCGGATTAAGCGGCGTTTCTATCAATAAAGTCCTTAATAGCCATGGCGTCACACAGATGGTTGGTACGGAAGCCGGCCGTACGAGCCGCGGCACGCCCATGCTTGCCAAGGACTACATAGACTTCATCCATGGCCTGCATGCTTCGGGCGATCTGCATGGAGCGGAGCTGCACGACGTTGAGGCATGGTGGGTTGATCGCTTTGTGGATTTCTTTAACTCTCAGCCGTTCAAGCTCAACTATGATGCCAGCAAAACGCTGGTATCAGTAATTCGTAACTTGTTGGATCAAGCGTTGCAGCGTCAGAAGAAGTCGCCTGGAAAAACCTACGTGGGAGTGGTTCTGCAACATTTAGTTGGAGCCATACTGGAGCTGGCGTTGCCAGAGCTGGAAATACATCATAACGGGGCCTCGGTAGCTGACACAGTTTCCTCTCGATCCGGTGACTTTGTGATCGACAACGCCATCATCCATTGCACCACGGCGCCAGCGGAAGCGCTGCTTCGTAAATGCCAAGCCAACTTGCAAGCCGGGTTGCATCCGATCATTCTCACGACTGCGTCCAAGATTAGCGTAGCCGAAGGATTGGCTGAAAATATTGGTATCGAGGGGCGTGTTGAGATCATGGATGCCTTGCAATTCCTTGCGGCCAACCTTTACGAAATAAGCCTATTCAAGATGATGGAGCGAAAAAGCATCGTGTTTCGCCTCATGGCTAAATATAATGAGATCGTCGCGAAGCATGAGGCTGATCCGAGCTTGCGGATAGCCTTTGACTGATAATCTCAGCGCGGAACAGCGCCGCAACGCGATGCGGCGCGTCAAGAGCAAAAATACTTCCCCAGAGTTACTGCTGTGGTCTAATTTGCCCGGACACCTCAATAGGTGGAAAATCCACCATCTGAGGAAAAAGCATGACAACAAGAAAACGTAGAACCTTCGAGCCGAGCCTGAAACTGGAAGTGGTCCGGCTGATCAATGAGCAGGGCCAGAGCGTCCAGAACGTCAGCGAAAGCATGGGCATCGGCCAGACCGCGATCCGTCGCTGGCTGCAGCAGTACAGTGCCGAGCAAAACGGGCAGCCCGGCATCGGCAAGCCGCTCACTGCCGAGCAGCAAAGAATCCGCCAACTGGAGCTGGAAAATCAGCAGCTACGGCAGGACGTCACCATCTTAAAAAAGGCCTCGGCCTTCTTTGCCCGCGAAATGAAGTGACCCATACGCTTATTCGCCAGCTGCAAAAGGAGGCCATCCCAGTCCAGCACAGCTGTCGCATCCTGGACGTGAGCCGATCTGGCTTTTACGAGGCGCAGCGTCGTTCTGCTAAACCAGTTTTGTGCAAAGCGAGCGTTCATCTGCGGGCCGCGTTTATGGCAAGCCATCAGAGCTACGGAAGCCGCCGACTGGTCACTGCCATGGCCAGCGCAGGGTTCGACATCGGGCGCTACAAGGTGCGCAGTTTGATGCGCCAGCAGGCTTTGAAGCCGGTCTGGAAGCGCAAGTTCGTCCATACGACGGACAGCAAGCACGACCTGCCAGTGGCCGCCAACGTGCTGAACCGACAGTTCAATCCTAGCGCGCCGAACCTGGCGTACGTCAGCGACATCACGTACATCCGTACCGGTGCGGGCTGGCTGTATCTGGCAACCGTGCTGGACCTGTACGCGCGCAAAGTGGTGGGCTGGGCCATGGCACCAAGCATGCCAGCCAAGCTGGTCTGCGATGCGTTGACGATGGCCATCCAACAGCGCCGGCCGGCAGCTGGACTGATCGTCCATTCCGACCGGGGCAGTCAATATGCCAGCGAGTTTTACCAGGACCTGCTGGCTAGCCACGGCTTCGTCTGCAGCATGAGCCGCAAAGGTAACTGCTGGGACAACGCCGTCGCTGAACGCTTCTTCTTGAACCTCAAGATGGAACGGGTCTGGCAGCGTCAATACGCTAACCACGCCGAGGCCAAAGCCGACATCACCGACTACATCGTCGGCTTCTATAACTGCAAGCGCATCAATTCAGCATTGGGCAATCTGCCGCCCTCTGTCTACGAACAGAAAATGGCAGAACGTGAACCTATCGTTGTGTCCGAAATTACTTGACCACCGCAAAATGTGATGGAATGTATGATTTGGACAGGACATTGAGGGATCTCGATTTAACCTGATAGCTTCGCAGACACAAGCTAGCACGCAGATAAGTAATAGGAAAAAAGCCGGCAGATCAGCCGGCTTTTTTCCTTTCGTACTTTTTAGCGTCGCTGCCTGCGATCACAGCGCGGCTGGTGTACCGCATGACTCACTGGAAATTTTGACTATTCGTGTCAAATCTAGCGGTTTTTTTCATGATTGATGTCAATTGGCTGCCAGCTCGATGACGCAGATACTGAAAAAGACCTTTTAAATCAAAGGGCGATTTTTCATTTATCGTGTCATCCGACACGCGCGCGGCGCGCCGGCGGCGCTGGCGAGGATCCGGTCGATGATCAGCTGCAGGATGTGGATGGCGCCGGCCAAGCGCCGGGCAGCAGCTGGTACGGGCCATCAACCTGGAGCTTGCCACTGTGGTGGCCGCGCGCGCTGGGGGGAGGGGCTTCGGCTAGTCATCATTCGTCATCGCCGGATTGACTTGGTGGCGTGAAGTGTACAAGGCCCTGGCCTACGCCTCCGCCAGGCAACGATACGAGCTGGATTGTTATTTTGGAGAGCCAAGGGCTTTCCCTCGCTATCCATTTTATGACTTCGGTTTTTCCAGCATCCGGTATGAAATCAATGCCTGTTTTATGCGACTTGAGCAAGTCCTGTACTACACCAGCGGCAAAGTCCGCCACGCTCAGCAGATCATCGAGATGAGATTTATCGGTGAACGACTTAGCGAATCCCAATATTTCAAATCCATGTGGGCAATACATATCGAGCACGTTGAGGAAGACACCTTGTGTATCCTTGAAGCCGCGCGAATTTCCTTGTGCATTGATTGCGTCGTTATCGCAATACCAGAGCAGGCGTTGGTTGGGGTGTGTTGTTACCGAGGTAAAGGCCGCAGCGGCATGACAGATCCTCATTAGCTTCTCAGCTGTAGCACCATCCCACGCGCCGAGCCCTTTCTCAGCAAGTATTTTGGTGATATGGGCGTGCGCCTTGCCTTTGGTAGGGCCAAACAGCGTTTTGATACTCTTGTCGACAGCAACAGTGATGACGGCGCCGTGGATGTACCTGTCGATGATTTCCAAATACTGCGGCAACGCTCGAAAGCGAGCGCCATTATCCAGTCGTTTGTATCTGAATTCGCTGTAGTGGTCCTTGATGCCGTGCCGTTCACGCATGGCATGTACAGCGTCTTGAAACGGGCCAACCTTGTTGTAGGCCATAATTAAGAATGAATAGGTATTGAAGTCAGCCTCATTGTTCTCGCCCCCAAAATCAGAGAATATCGCGACCTTAGAATCCTGGGAAAAATCCGGTAGCTCTGGAATTGTCGATAGCGCATCGGCCAGAAGGTGAGCGTAGCCGCCGTATTCTTCACTCAACTTCGGCATGAGAAATGGCCCGCTTTTCCTATTGACATACGGCACTGGTCTTGTTTTTCCCTTGGCACGAACGGGTTTTCGATTTTGTCTGCTCATCTAGCTTCGTCCTTTCAAACCTTCTATTTCGGGACCCTCGTACGGGGAATAGACTCTAAATGTCGATGGCTTAAGCTACATGCCATCGAACTGGTGCCCAATAGTTGCTCGTTTATGTTCACTATCTGGTGATGGATCCACGCCGGTGTGCACCTGTAGGTTGACACGGGCCCCGGCCATCAACTGGTGCGCACCATCGTCAGGTCCAGGTCAACGCGGCGCGGGTACTCGCCGCGGGCGGTGGGACTTCAGCATTCTTAATCTGATTCTTTAGCGCTGCTGCGCAGCGCTAGACTTGGATGATTTCGTACAATCACGTCTATCGAGGACGTCCGCACACGCCTTTTGCGTCAGCCGCAGCAAGCCTTGAATTTCAGCCCGCTCTGGCAGGGACACGGTTCGTTGCGACCGACCTTTGTCCGAGCCACCCTCTGCACGACCGGCGCCAGCGCACGTACGCGGCGGATCGCAGGAACAAGTGCCGGGACCTTTGCCGGCACCGACGTCGCCCCCATCCCGGACGCAAGCTTGCGAACCAAGCGTGCCTCTTCCTTCAAACCGCTACCCTTCACCTTCGCCAGCGCCAAGACGGCGTCAGTAAATTCCCGCAATCGCTCAGCACGCTTCGGGAATGGTCGTCTGTATTCGTCGAACATGAAGCGCGCCACGAGGAAGTCCCCATGCTCCTCGTCCGACATCCTGGTACGCAGCTCCTCGAGCTTGGCAACAAAAGTCGGCGCGAGCCGAAGTGCCCTGTCGGCGATCAGCTCATCTTTCTCGGCCAACGCCCTCTCGTAAGCGCCCTGCACCAGACCGGAAGCTTTGATCCACTGCCTGGGCTCGGCTTGTGACATGTAGAGGTCAGCGAGATCCAGACTCGCCTCGTTGACGCCACGCATGGCGTTCGTGAGCAACTTCTCCGCGTCGGCGAAGCCACCTGGCAGTAATCCGCGCCGCATGAGGTTGCCCACTACGTGCTGGGCTTCGGGCAGGTCGGCATCGCTCGCCCGTTGCAGCCAGGCGAGCGCCGCAGGCTGGTCGATCTCTACACCGTCGCCATGGTAAAGCGCTACCCCCGCCCCGTATTGCGCAACCGGATATCCGGCCTCGGCGGCGCGGAGCGTCAAGTCGAATGCAACCTTGGGATCCACCGCCACGCCCAGCCCCTTGCGGTACATCCGCGAAAGCAGGCTGAGCGCAAGGGGTTGATCCTCGGCCGCCGCCTTTTCCAGGTAGCCGCGGGCGCGCTCGTAGTCGACTGGCTCGTCATGCAGCCCGTGCATCGCCGAATGCCCAGACCAGGCTAACGCATCGATATCCCCGTCTCGTGCCGCAGTCGCGATGAGATTGACACCGAACGCTACGTATTCATCGCCACGCTCGCCGTCTGACAGCGCGAGGCCGTACTGGTAGGACGCGGGCGGGTAGCTGCCATCGCTGGCATAGCGCAATAAATCCAGCGCTCGGCCTTTCAGCGCGCCGAACTCGAAGCGCCTGGTGTATGACGCCAAGAAGGAATCGGGCCCTGCCTCGGTCTCCTTTACCTTCGATGCCAGTTGCTGCCGCAGCAGCATCGCGACCTGATACTGGTCGGCGGGACAGTTCTCGACCAGCGCCCGATAGCACACTTCTTTCAGTTCGTCCGAGCTCTCCTCGACGACAACGTAGTCGGGTAGTGCCGCCCCACTATGCTTCTGCCGGAACACCGTCTCGAGCAGGACAAGTGCGTTTGCCATTGCTTCGCTGGCCAATGGTCCGAACTGTGCCTCCTCTCGCCGGCTTTCTTCGGGATGCGCCGCCGCGTTGCCCCATCGACGCAAGTCGTTCAGCTTCTCGTGAGTGTCGAGATTGATGCGTTGGGCCTTTGCCAGCATCCTGATCTTTTCCTCCAGCCCATAGGGCCAATCGCGCCAGTCATCTGGCCGCAGCAAGTCGCAACAGAGACTTGCGAGAGCACGTGTCTGGATGAGGGCATGCTTGGGGAATTGGTAGCGACTACGCTTGGCTTCGCTGTACAGCTCGCCAATTCGCGCGGAAACGCGCTGTGCAAACTCCAGATCGTTCATGTTGTAACCGAAGGCACGGCAAGAGCACCGTAGGCCAAGTTTAACTTACTGGATGTAGAACTCAATAACTATGGCACGCTGTTGGGGCATGAATAAGTAGCATTTCATAATATCCAAATACGGCCCAATACCACCGGATCGGCAAAAACATTGGCCGCCAACTGCAGTGCCCACAAGGTCCGCTCTTGGCCGTTCTCGGCCGGTCTCGCCAGCCTAGCATGTTGCCGCGCTGTAAACATGACGGATTACCGGACAGGCCAAAAGCCGCTTGGTAGATTCAGAGAGGCACGGGGCGGGCATCTGCTCGTTAAATAGGCAATCTGAATAATCTCAACTTATGTGAGAATTTGCTGAGTAATCTCATCTTATGTGAGAACTGATCTCAACTTATGCGAGAATTTTTCTGCTAAGTCATTGATTTCGACGGATTCCAATCTCAACTTATATGAGCGTCAACGATAAAATATATTACCAATGTCAATTTTCCAGACTTATCTCTGCAGCTGTCAATCCTTCGGGTTCAATGCTCACATTGAGTCCGTCTAACGGATCAGGGATCTAGTTGTTGGCGTCCTATAGCATGCCGTTGAGTGAGGGCCTTTTTTACACACCCGCCAGTGAACATCCTGCTGAAATATAGCGAGTTGAAAACAACAACGCCCGGGCATGCCGGGCGTTGTTGTTTCAGTGGCAGGAATGTTTATTTCTTGTGCTGGCGCCATGTATTCATGCCTGGTTGGGGGCACGGCGCCAGGCCGCATGCGGCCTCAAGATTTTTTGCAAATTATGAGAATTTTTGCATGAATTATGAGAACCTACAAAATTACACGTCAATATTCCCCGCGCGCAGCGCGTTGTTTTCAATAAACGCCCTGCGTGGTTCCACATCGTCGCCCATTAGCGTCGTGAAGATCTGATCCGCCGCAATGGCGTCTTCGATCTGCACTTTCAGCAGGCGGCGCACGGTTGGGTCCATCGTGGTTTCCCACAGCTGGTCCGGGTTCATTTCGCCCAGACCTTTGTAGCGCTGTTTCGAAACGGTGCGTTCGGCTTCGTCGCGCAGCCATTGCATGGCTTGATGGAAGTCGACCACGGCGATTTCCTTGACGCGCTCGCCTTCGCCGCGGCGGACAAACGCGCCTTCGCCGATCAGGCCTTCGAAGGTGGCGGCGCCGCTGCTCAGCACGGCGTAGTCGGGGCCTTGCACGAAGTCGGCGTCGATGGCGCTGATTTTGACGTTGCCGTGGTGCATGCGCTCGATGCGCAGCATGTGTTTTTCCGACAAGTCGTCGGAACGCACATGCACGCGCACGGCGCTGTCGTTGATGGCTGTCTGCAGGGCCAGGGCGGAGGTTTCCGCCAGGTCCAGGGTCGACAGGTCCAGCTGCACGCCCGTCATGATGGCCGTCAGTGCGGCACGGTCGATGACGCGCGTCAGGCGCGTCATGATGGTGTTCGACAGGTTGAACTTGCGCACCAGTTCCGTCAGCGTCTCGCCGGAAATGCCTTCCGCGCCTGTGCGCGGCACCAGCACGGCCGTGTTCAGCGCCACTGTCATCATGTAGCTCGCTTCTTCGGCGTCATCTTTCAGATAGCGCTCGTCGCGGCCCGATTTCACCTTGTACAGCGGCGGTTGCGCGATGTAGATGTGGCCGCGTTCGACCAGTTGCGGCATCTGGCGGTAGAACAGGGTCAGCAGCAGGGTACGGATGTGGGCGCCGTCGACGTCCGCATCGGTCATGATGATGATGCGGTGGTAGCGCAGTTTTTCGACGTTGAATTCGTCCGGTCCGATCGAGGTGCCGAGCGTGGCGATCAGGGTGGTGATCTGCTCCGACGACAGCATTTTCTCGAAACGGGCTTTTTCCACGTTCAAGACTTTACCGCGCAGCGGCAGAATCGCCTGGAACTTGCGGTCGCGCCCTTGTTTTGCCGAGCCACCTGCCGAGTCACCCTCGACGATGTACAGTTCGCACAGGGCTGGGTCTTTTTCCTGGCAGTCGGCCAGCTTGGCCGACAGGCCCAGGCCGTCCATGATGCCTTTGCGGCGCGTCAGGTCGCGGGCCTTGCGTGCCGCTTCGCGGGCGCGTGCCGCTTCGACGATCTTGCCGCAAATGATCTTGGCGTCGTTCGGTTTTTCCTGCAGGTAATCGGCCAGGGTCTTGGCGACGATTTCTTCGACGGGGCCGCGCACTTCGCTCGATACCAGCTTGTCTTTCGTCTGCGACGAGAATTTCGGTTCGGGAACTTTCACGGACAGCACGCAGGTCAGACCTTCGCGCATGTCGTCGCCGCTGATTTCCACTTTCGCCTTTTTGGCGAACTCGTGTTCATCGATGTATTTGTTGATCACGCGCGTCATCGCCGCGCGCAAGCCCGTCAGGTGGGTACCGCCATCGCGTTGCGGGATGTTATTCGTGAAGCACAGCACCTGTTCATTGTAGGCATCGTTCCACTGCATCGACACGTCGACCGAGATGTTCGTGCCCTGGTCCGACATGCGCTCGCCCGTGGCCTGGAAAATGGTCGGGTGCAAGACCGATTTGGCCTTGTTGATGTACTCGACGAAACCGCGCGTGCCGCCTTCGAAAGCGAAGATTTCTTCCTTGCCCGTGCGCTGGTCGGACAACTTGATGTTGACGCCATTGTTCAGGAAGGACAGTTCGCGGATGCGCTTGGCCAGGATTTCATAGTGGAATTCCACGTGCGTGAAAATCTCTTCATCGGCCCAGAAATGCACGTCCGTGCCGCGCTTGTCGGTGTCGCCGATGACCTTGATCGGCGAGGTGGCGATGTCGCCGACCATGACGATCTGGCGGTCTTGCGGCACGCCGCGCACGAATTCCATGTGATGCACTTTGCCATCGCGGCGGATGGTCAGTTTCAGCAGTTTCGACAGGCCATTGACGCAAGACACGCCCACGCCGTGCAAGCCCCCCGAGACTTTGTACGAGTTCTGGTCGAACTTGCCGCCCGCGTGCAGTTCGGTCATGACGATTTCCGCCGCCGAACGCTTCGGATCGTGCTTGTCGTCCATTTTCAGGCCGGTCGGCACGCCGCGGCCATTGTCGGTGATCGAGATCGAATTGTCGCTGTGGATGGTGACGTGGATTTCCGTGCAGTGGCCGGCCAGCGATTCATCGATCGAGTTGTCCAGCACTTCGAATACCAGATGGTGCAAGCCGGTGCCGTCCGAGGTGTCGCCAATGTACATGCCCGGGCGTTTGCGTACGGCTTCCAGGCCTTCCAGGATCTGGATGGAGGAGGCGCCGTATTCTTCCGTTTTGGCCTGGATCGGGGTGTCTTGTGGATTCTCGGACATGGACTGCTTTCTCAAATAACGATTGCTGATTTTGGGGTCAGACCCGTCGGGTCTGACCCCAGTTTTATGCTGCGACTAAGGCTTAAATCCGCATCGGCATGACGACATACTTGAAGTCGGCATTGTCCGGGATGGAGATCAGGGCGGACGAATTCGAGTCGCCCAGCGCGATGTTGACGTATTCGCATTTCAGGTTGTTCAGCACGTCCAGCAGATACGTCACGTTGAAGCCGATGTCGACGGAGTCGCCGCCGTAGTCGATTTCCAGCTCTTCGACGGCTTCTTCCTGGTCCGCATTGGTCGAGCTGATCTTCATGCTGCCCGGGGTGATGATGCAGCGCACGCCCTTGAACTTGTCGCTGGTCATGATGGCGGCACGTTGCAGCGAGCGCAGCAGTTCATCGCGGCCGATGGTGAAGTCGTTTTTGTAGCCTTTTGGAATCACGCGCGTGTAGTCGGGGAACTTGCCTTCCACCAGCTTCGAGATTAGCTCGATGTCGGCAAAGGTCAGTTTCACCTGGTTGGCGGCGATGTCCAGCTGCACCGGCTCATCGTTCTCTTCCAGCAGGCGCTGCAGTTCGATGATGGTCTTGCGCGGAATAATCACTTCCTGGCGCGCAAACGTCTGCTCGGTGGCGACCTGGCAAAACGCCAGGCGGTGGCCGTCGGTGGCCACGGCGATGACATGATTGCCATCCAGAACCAGCAGCAAGCCGTTCAGGTAATAGCGGATGTCTTGCTGGGCCATCGAGAAATGCACCATGTTGAACAGGTGCTTCAGCGTTTTCTGCGGCAGGGTGACGGAGGCGTTATAGCTTTCCGCCTGTTGCACGGTAGGAAACTCTTCCGCCGCCAGGGTTTGCAGGGCGAAGCGCGACTTGCCCGTTTGCACGGTCAGGCGCTTGTTCAGCAGGGTCATCGTGACGTCGCCCGATTCGGGCAGCGCGCGCAAAATGTCCAGCAGCTTGCGCGCGGCCACGGTGGTGCCCGTGACGTCCGCGCCGGAACCGATTTGCGCGTGCGTGGTGATCTGCACTTCGGTGTCGGTCGACAGGAAGGAGACATTTTCACCGTCTTTGCGGATGAGGATATTGGCCAGAATCGGCATAGTGTGCCGACGCTCGACAATACCGCTCACGATCTGCAGTGGCCGGAGAAGGGTATCTCGGGTGGTTTTGACCAATTGCATATTTATCCTCAATGTATAGGTTGAACAGTACGACGTTTAACGTATTAATTTAACAATTATTACCATAGGGAGCCCCGACAGACTGGCTGCGGTGCCCTCCCAGATGATAAGGGTAAAGCACGTTTTGAGCCAGTCTTGCCAAATGGTGCTTAACGCCGAACAAAACCGTAGCGAGCGGCAGTGATTTGTGGCTAAGAAGCGCAACCGTGCTAGAGCACGGTGAGCATCGCAGGCCGCAAAGCGCGTCGCGCAGCAGGTTTTGTCAGGTGTTGTTAGCCCTTCAACGTTTGCTCCAGTACATGCAATTCGTGGTTGCATTCCGGGTTCTTGGTGCGGTCCAGCGCGATCTTGCGCACGGCATGCAGCACCGTGGTGTGGTCGCGGCCGCCAAACAGCTCGCCGATTTCCGGCAGGCTCTTCTGTGTCAATTCCTTGGCCAGGTACATGGCGATCTGGCGCGGCCGGGCGATATTGGCGGGCCGGCGCTTCGAATACATGTCGGCAACCTTGATATTGAAGAAGTCGGCCACTGTTTTCTGGATGTTTTCCACGGAAATCTGGCGGTTCTGCACCGACAGCAAGTCTTTCAGTGCTTCCTTGACGATATCGATCGTGATGTCCTTGCCATGGAAACGCGAATACGCCAGAATTTTGCGCAGCGCGCCTTCCAGCTCGCGCACGTTCGAGCGCAAGTGCTTGGCGACAAAGAAGGCCACGTCGTCGGAGAAGGTCACGCCTTCCTGCTTGGCTTTTTTCAGCAGAATCGCCACGCGCATTTCCAGTTCCGGCGGTTCGATGGCCACCGTCAGGCCCGAGTCGAAGCGCGAAATCAGGCGGTCATCCATGCCCGTGATTTCCTTCGGATAGGTATCCGAGGTGATGATGATCTGTTTCTTTGCAGCAATCAATGCCTCGAACGCATAGAAAAACTCTTCCTGCGTGCGGCTCTTGCCGCCAAAGAACTGGATATCATCGATCAGCAGCATGTCGAGCGAGTGATAGTAGTGCTTGAAGTCGTCGAAACCCTTGCGCTGGTAAGCGGTCACTACGTCGCGAACGTACTGTTCTGCGTGGATGTAGCGTATCTTCGCGCCCGGATTGTCGGCCATCACCTGGTTGCCGATCGCGTGGATCAAGTGGGTTTTACCCAGGCCGACGCCGCCGTAGAAGAACAGCGGGTTATACGACACGCCCGGATTGTTCGCCACCTGGATGGCGGCGGCGCGCGCCAGCTGGTTGGCTTTACCGGTCACGAAGCTGTCGAAGGTCAGGTCGGTGTTGATGCGGCTCTGCTCGCGGCGCGGCGCCGCGCCGATGCTCAGTTCCGGCACGCTGGGCTGCGGCTCCGCGGCGCGCGCGCTGGGCGCGCCGCCATTCGGATCGCTGGCCGGGGTGCTGGTGGTGACGGGCTTCTTCGGCAGGGCCAGGCGCGGGTCGAGCACGAACTGCACTTCCGTGGGCGCTTCGAAGTACTGAATGGCCAGTGCAGTGATGCGGCTGGCGAACTGGGTCTTGACCCAATCGAGCTTGAAGCGATTGGGCGCAGCAATGCGCAGCTTGCCCTCTTCGTAATCGAGAGGGATAAGCGGTTTGATCCACGCACTGAATTGTTGCGGTGTCAGCTCCAGTTCCAACTGCGCGGAACAGGCCTGCCAGAAATTATCCATGTATGTCTATGTGAAAAGGTGTGGGAGGGCGTATCGATTCTGCCCTGCGTTCACCGTGTTGCAAGGCCGGCGTCGCGCGAGGGCTCGCCACACGTAACGCGCTATTCTACTCCCGACTGCCAAAGTTATCCACAGGCACGACGCTTATTTTTCTGTGGCGGGGTGGGGCGCCGTGTGCATAAGAGGCGACTTATCCCCCGGTTATCCCGTCGCAGGCAGTGCTGGCGCGGCCTGTGGCGGGGGCTTGCCGGCAGATGGGGCCCGGCGCGAAAATTTCCAGGCGATCACGGCAATCCTTGACAAGAGGGGGGCATATGCTGAATAATTCAGGGTTCCCCGCCCGTATTCCGTGTTTATTCATTTGGAACGACAATATGGACTAAGCGTGGATTAACGACGCAGTACCAAATCGTAGCGAGCGGTGATGAGTTGTGGCTGAGGCGCGCAACTGTGCGAAGGCACAGTGAGCACCGGAGGCCGCAAATCGCTCCGCGTAGTAGATTTGGTGCGCGTTCAAGCGGGCGATGAGATTGGCCAGCTTGTGCCTTGGCATAAGTGCGCGATTGTCATTGGCACCAAAAACTGACGGGACGTCAGACCCGATTTTGCATTTTTTTTGTTTTTAGCGAGACCAACATGAAACGTACTTACCAACCTTCCGTCGTTCGCCGCAAGCGTACGCACGGCTTCCGCGCTCGTATGGCTACCCGTGGTGGCCGTGATGTGCTCAACGCACGTCGCGCAAAGGGCCGCAAACGTCTGGCCGTCTAGGCTTGTCGTTGACAGCTGATCGCGTGGCTAGCTGTACTCCAGTCGGCAATCAACGCGAAGGTTCACACGACTTCGCGCGCGTTCGGCGTATCGTTAAAACGGATGAATTTTCATCCGTTTTTCGTTTGCGCCCTTCGCAAAAAACAGCGCATTTTGTGCTGTACACCCGACACAATCAATTGCCGCATGCGCGGCTGGGCGTCGTTGTGGCGAAGCGTTTCGCGCCGCGCGCGGCGACCCGCAACACGATCAAGCGCGTCACGCGCGAGCTGTTTCGCAACAGCGCGATGCCGCCGGTCGACTGCGTGGTGCGTTTGTCGCGCGCCGTCAACAGCAAGGATGGCCCGGCCACCACGAGCCGGCTCAAAGCCGAGCTGCGTGAAGAATTGAGCCGCCTGTTCGCGGCGCAAATCGCCGCCCAGGCCCGTTCTGTTGCTGCGCCACCACCATCCGCGCCATGAAAACCCTGCTGCTGTTCCTGCTGCGTGCTTATCAGTTGCTGATCAGCCCCATGCTGGGACAGAATTGCCGTTTCTATCCAAGTTGTTCGCATTACGCGATGGAAGCGCTGCGCGTGCACGGTACGGCCAAGGGCAGCCTGCTGGCTGCCAAGCGCCTGTGCCGTTGCCACCCCTGGAATGATGGGGGCGTCGACCCGGTGCCGCCGGCCGATTGCAAACAATCTTCAACGACCGCTTGCGGTTGCAACCACTCCTGACAAATACCCTAATGGATATCAATAAACGTACCATCCTGTGGATCGTGTTTTCCGTCTCGCTGGTAATTCTCTGGAACGAATGGAAAATCTCGATCGGCGAGCCATCGATGTTCTCCGCGAACACGCAACAAACCGCCAAGGCACCTGCGACCCCTGCCAAGACGGAGGCCCTGGCTGCCGCAGCGGCTGCTGGTGTGCCTACTTTGCCGGGCGCGGCTGTTGATCCCGCCGCGTTCAAGCGCGAAGTGATTAGCATCACCACCGACGTCATCAAGGTCGACATCGACACCCTGGGCGGCC
This sequence comes from Janthinobacterium pasteuri, assembly GCF_051380775.1. Classification (NCBI taxonomy): domain Bacteria; kingdom Pseudomonadati; phylum Pseudomonadota; class Betaproteobacteria; order Burkholderiales; family Oxalobacteraceae; genus Janthinobacterium; species Janthinobacterium pasteuri. The sequence goes on from NZ_JBNYXS010000006.1 coordinate 200,488, forward strand.
AGGTCAAGCGTCTGGAATTGCTGAAATTCAAGGGCGCAGGCAATCCGGGCTGGTTCGGCGGCTGCTTCGGCCTGTTTAAATGGTGCCAGCCTGACGAAGGCAAGCAAAACGAAGTGCTGTTCGACGAGGGCGCGAACCACACCTACCTGGCGCAATCGGGCCTGGTCGGCGGTCCTTTCCCTACCCACGCGAGCGGTTTCACCGTGCAGCCTGGCGTGCGCACTATCGGTGATGGCAAGCAAGTGCAACTGGTGATGGAAGCGGTCGAAGGCGGCGTCAAGCTGACCAAGACGTTTACGTTCAAACGCGGCGACTACGTCATTGAAGTGCGTCACGACGTGGCCAACGTGGGCGCAGCGCCTGTCACGCCACAACTGTATCTGCAACTGACGCATGACGGCAACAAGCCGGTCGGTGACTCGTTCTTCAACAGCAGCTTCACGGGTCCGACCCTGTACACGCCGCAAGACAAGTACCAGAAGCTGACGTTCGAGAAAATCGAAAAAGCGGCCGTGGAAGACGAGAAGAAGGGCAACGACAACGCCATGAAGGGCCTGCATCCGGCCACGGCGAATGGCGGCTGGTTTGCTATTTCGCAACATTTCTTCGTTTCCGCCTTTGTTCCGCCTGAAAACGCCAAGCGCGACATCTTCACCAAGAAGGTCGGCGCCAACCTGTACGCCATCGGCAACGTGCTGCCATTGCCTACCCTGGCGCCAGGCGCCACGGCCAGCATGGACAGCAAGCTGTATTCGGGTCCGCAAATCGCGCATCTGCTGGAATCGGTATCGCCTGGCCTGGAACTGGTCAAGGATTACGGCTGGCTGACCATCATCGCCAAGCCGATCTTCTGGGTCATGGAACACATCCACAGCGTGCTGGGCAACTGGGGCTGGACCATCATCGCCTTCACCATCCTGATCAAGCTGGCGTTCTTCCCCTTGTCGGCCGCCGGCTACCGCAGCATGGCCAAGATGAAACTGGTCACGCCGAAGATGCAGGCGATCCGCGAGCGCTACAAAGGCGATCCGCAAAAGATGAACCAGGCCACGATGGAGCTGTACAAGACGGAAAAGATCAATCCGCTGGGCGGCTGCCTGCCGATCCTGATCCAGATGCCCGTGTTTATCGCCCTGTACTGGGTACTGAACGCGTCCGTGGAAATCCGCGGCGCGCCATGGATCGGCTGGATCACCGACCTGGCCCAGCATGACCCATGGTGCATCCTGCCGGTGCTGTACGCGATCTCGATGTACATCACGACCAAGCTGAACCCGGCCCCGGCCGATCCGATGCAAGCGAAGATGATGCTGTTCATGCCATTGGCATTCTCGGTGATGTTCTTCTTCTTCCCGTCGGGCTTGGTACTCTACTGGGTCGTCAACAACGTCCTGTCGATCGGCCAGCAATGGGTGATCACCAAGAAATACGCGCCTGCCGCCAAGTAATTCCGGCCAGCGAACAGAAAGCCCGCCTCGCGCGGGCTTTTTTTTGACATCGTATCCAGTGGGTCCGATGTCAAAAAAAAGTGGGTTTTGCCGGCTTTCCACTGAGCGCCCCCTTCATGTGCACCGGTTTGTCGCTGAAAATATCGCGGCTCCTGCCGCCTTTCCCGAATACACTACAATATCCCCATGAAACTCGACTCTTCCCCTATCGCCGCCATCGCCACCGCCCCCGGACGCGGCGGCATCGGCGTGGTACGCGCCTCCGGCAAAAACCTCGCTCCCCTGATGACGGCCCTGTTCGGCGCGCAGCAACTGAAACCGCGCCACGCTACCTATTTACCGTTTACGGAAGCCGATGGCAGCATCATCGACCAGGGCATCGCCATCCACTTCAAGGGCCCGCATTCGTACACGGGCGAAGACGTGCTGGAATTGCAGGGCCATGGCGGCCCTATCGTGTTGCAGCTGCTGCTGGCGCGCGTGCTGGAAGCGGGCAAGGACAACGGCTTGCGCCTGGCCGAACCGGGCGAATTCACGCGCCGCGCATTCTTGAATGACAAGCTTGATCTGGCGCAAGCCGAAGCCGTGGCCGACCTGATCGACGCTTCCACGGAAGCGGCGGCCAAGTCCGCCTCGCAATCGCTGTCGGGCGCGTTCTCCAACACCATCCATGCGCTGGTGGAACAGGTGACGGGCTTGCGCATGCTGGTCGAGGCGACCCTGGATTTCCCGGAAGAAGAGATCGATTTCCTGGAAAAATCGAATGCGCGCGGTCAGTTGAAAGCTGTCATCGAAGCCTTGAATAAAGTGTTTGCCCAGGCGGCGCAGGGAGCGCTGCTGCGCGAAGGCCTCAATGTCGTGCTGGCCGGCCAGCCGAACGTGGGTAAGTCGTCGCTATTGAACGCGCTGGCGGGCGCCGACGTGGCGATTGTCACGCCGATCGCCGGCACCACGCGCGACAAGGTCAGCGAAACCATCCAGATCGAGGGCATTCCGCTCAACATCATCGACACGGCCGGCATCCGCAGCGCCGGCGACACCATCGACGCCGTCGAGCGCATCGGCATCGAACGCACCTGGGGCGAGATCGGCAAGGCCGACGTGATTTTGCACCTGCTCGACGCCGACCATGGCCCCACGCTGGCAGATGAAACTATCGTCGCCGCCTTCCCCGAAGGCGTGCCCGTGGTGCGCGTGTGGAACAAGATTGACCTGTCCGGCCACAAGCCCGGCGTGGATGCCTTGCCGGATGCCACGCACGTGTATCTGTCGGCGCACGAGCACATCGGTATCGACTTGCTGCGTGCCGAACTGCTGCGCATCGCCGGCTGGCAGCAGACGGGCGAATCGCTGTACCTGGCGCGCGAACGCCATTTAATCGCGCTCAAGTCGGCCGGCAAGCACTTGAACATCGCTGCCGCGCACGCGGCGCAGGATGACCAGTCGCTGGACCTGTTCGCCGAAGAGCTGCGCCTGGCGCAGGTGCAGCTGTCGAGCATCACGGGCGAGTTTTCGCCTGACGATCTGCTGGGCGTGATCTTCAGCCGTTTCTGCATCGGCAAGTAAGGAGGTTGGATGAAGCTGCTGCTTGTTCTGCTGTTCAGTTGTGTGCCCCTGCTGGCTGGTGCGCAGGAAAAACTGCCGAAGGACGTGGCACGGTTTGTCGAGAACGCCCGGATGTGCGAGCATTTCGCAGGCGAGTGGGATGACAACGACAAGACGCGCCAGCGCGAGATCACGCAAGCCGTGGCAAGCTCCTGCGGCCAGGCACAGCGGCAGTGGAAGCGGCTGTCCACCAAGTATGCGGGGCAGCCGGCGCTGCAAAAAGTCATTGCCGAGAATGCCAATGATGCGGTGCGCAGTTTCCGAAAGTCTAGCTAGCATCTGCCCCGTTGAGAATTATCATGAAGTCCAAATTGCGCTGACGTAATCTTGCTGAGCGGCCTTGAAGTGCCGCTAGGAAAGGAAGCGCCATGGACAGCAAACAGCCGGATGTCGTGGAATGCGAGGATGAGGTAGTGGCGCGACCACTGCCCGCCATGCCGGAATTGATCGCCACCTTGCCGCCAAAAGGCGCGTGCTGGTATTGCGACAAGCCGCTCGATGCCGTGCGCCGCTTTTGCGGCAAGAGTTGCGGCATGGCTTACGCGGAAGAGGCGCTGTACCAACCTTGAGTTCGGTAATTAGCGCCGCCGCAGCAGCGCCGCCAGCGCGCCGTCAAAATCGAACTCGTGCGCGGCGGCTGCCACTTCCTGGTAGACGTGGACGCCCAGGCTGGCGGCCAGCAGGCTGGCCGAGTTTTCCAGGATGTCGATGGCCGCGCCATCGCCTTCGCGCAGGTGGCTGGCCAGGCGCGCCAGCAGCAGCTGGATGGCGGGGGCGGCAGGGTCGGGTGCCATGTCCTGCGCCGCCGTATGGGTCGCTTCCGGCGTGCTCAGCATGCTGCTGACCGCACCGAGCAATTGATCCTGCGCCAGTTCCAGCTGCAGCATCTGCCGGGCCAGATCGGGCGCCTGCGCACGCAGTGCCGATTCCAGCGTTTCCGACAGGCCATGCACATGGCGCGCACCGATCATGCCGGCGGCGCCCTTCAGGGTATGCGCCTTCAGGCGTGCGGAGGCATAGTTGCCGGCGTCGAATTCGGCGCGGATCTGGCACGGCGTGGTGCCGTGGTCATGCAGGAAGCGGCGCAGGATTTTCAGGTACAGGATGCGGTCGCCCATGATGCGGCCCAGTCCGTTCTCGACGTCGAGAATACGGACCATATCGGATGCCGCTAAGGCGGCATCATCATCACAAGTGACGTGTGGTTTCAGCATGCTGTGCAGAGAGCCCCAAAACTTGTCACTGTCGTAAAGCAGGAAGCACTATTTTACTTCCTGTCGTGCTCAACATCGCGCCCGCTTGCCACGCTAGCGCGTGCTGAATGACCAGTTGTACGTGATGTCCGCGCCATTGACTTTGCCGATGAAACTCACGTCATAGGTGGTATTCGCGGCCAGGGGCGCCAGCGGAATGATGGATGCGGCCGAGACCGGCGTATGCATATCGCTGCCGCTCGTCAGCAGGCGCACTGTCAGGTCCGTGCCGGTACCGCGCTGGCGCACGCTGAACGCCGTCACGCTGACCGTGGTGCCGTAGTTGGCGTGCACGCTGATCGGGTAGCCGACCACGTCCTGGTTCGGCACGGGATCGGGCGATTCGTTATCGCTGGAAAAACTGACGGCCACCTTTTGCTGTCCGCCAAATGGATAGGCGACGATTTGCGCCGCCGCCAGCCCGGGGCCATAGTTGCGGTTGCTTGCCAGGTCGGTGGTGAAATACGCGTAGCCGGCGCTACTGACGGCCGCCCCCGCGCCACCTTCCTTGAAGAGCGGCTCGAAAATGACGAAGCGGTGATAGATGGCCGTGACCAGCTCTTCGGCCAGGTAAAAGCCGGAGTTGTTGCTCGCGCCGGCGATGACTTCGCCCTGCAGCGACGTGACGACGTAGCCGGCCTTGGCCAGGCGGTCGCCCAGTTTGACGCCCGTAAAGCCGGGCTTGCCCTGCACTTGCTCGTGCGCCACCGTATTGTTGAGGTTCAGATAGCTGGAATGGCCCAGGGCCGCGCTGTCGATCTGGCCGTTGCGCACCAGTGGCGACAGGCCGATCTGGCTGCGCCGGTAGTTGAACCAGTTGAAGCCATCGGTGGCGATATTGTTACTGAGGACGGGAGCGCCCGGTTCCTGCGTCAGCTGCCCTGCCGGGGTCGAGGTGCTCAGCGACGGCTTGCCTCCGCTATCGCCGCCGCCGCAGGCGCCCAGCAGGGCTGCGCTCAGCAGGGCGGGTATCCAGTATTTCCAACGCAGTGACGAGGCAATCAAGAGGGCTCCTGTATCGATAAACGGGCAGTGGTGGGGGAGGGTGCTGCCCAGTGAAACGATTTTAAGGCATTTTTATATGCCGTAGAGCATCTATGACAAGATATGTCGCGCTCGTGCGGGGGCGGTGCCGCAGCTGCGCAGGGTAGAATGGGCACAGTGCAGTGTTTACCGCTGCATTGCCTCATTCCCGCTACTTTGATTGCCCATAATTTGAACACATTGCCCAAGTCGCGCCTGCAGCGCGCCAAGTACGCCTTGCCCAGCATGGTGACTTTGCTGTCGATAGCCTGCGGTTTTGCCAGCATCGTCATTTCCGTCGATAACGCCGCGGTGGGCGACGCGGATGCCTATCGCCTGGCCGCGGCGCTGCTGGTGCTCGCCGGGGTGTTTGATGCGCTCGACGGCTATGTGGCCCGGCTGACGGGGACCAGTTCGCAGTTCGGCGTGCAGCTCGATTCCATTGCCGACGTGATGAATTTCGGCTGCGCCCCGGCCGTCTTGTTGTACTGCTACGGCTTTGTGCAGATGGGTGTGCACGATCCGCTGCTGCTGCGCTTTGGCGGCATGGCCAGCTTCTTCTTTGTCGCTTGCGGCGCCATGCGCCTGGCGCGCTTCAATGTGAATGTGGGGCGTACCGACCCGCTGTATTTTGTCGGCATGCCGATCACGGCCGGTGCCGCCTGCGTGGCGGCCGTGGTGGTGGCCTGGCCGGCGCCCATCGATTCCATGCTGCACAGCTATCTGCTGATGCTGCTGCTGGTGGGCGTGGGCAGCCTGATGGTGTCGACCTTGCGTTTCCCCAGTTCCAAGCAAAAGAAAAGCCTGGCCGCGCTGCTGGTGCTGATCGTGGCCATCGCCTTGCTGGTGTGGCTGAAGACCAGCTTCTTTGCGCTGTTCTTCGCCGTCTACATCGCTGCCACCCTGGCGCTGAACCTGGCCTGGTATCTGGGCTGGCGCGGCATTGCGTTGCCGCAAGTCTTTAATGATCCGGATGAGATTGACTAGACTTTAAGCCACCTCGTGCCCGCGCGCGGCGCGCAGGATGGCGAACCAGTCACTGCGGCTGAGCGTGAATTGCGTGCCTTCCACGGCTACGCCCACGGCTTCGATGCGGCCCGAGCCCGTCAGCGGCAGGGGGCGGCATGGCAGTTGCATGATCCAGGCAAACACCACGCTGGCAAACGGGCGCTGCAGCTGGTCGGCGATCTGCTTGATGACATTGCGCAAGTTCTCCACATTCGCATCGCCACCCTGGAACAGCCTGCCGCCGGCCAGCGGCGACCAGATCATCGGCGCCACCCCCACGTCCTGCAAGCCGTCGAAGGTTTCGTCGAACAGGGGCGTTACGTGCAGCGGCGAGAATTCCACCTGGTTCGTCACCAGCGGGAAACGCCGGTGCAGGCATTCGAACTGGTGGCGGCTGAAGTTCGATACGCCGAAGTGCAGGACCTTGCCCGCCTGTTGTAACTGGGTAAACGCGCCGGCGATCTCGTCGAAATCCATCAGCGGATCGGGACGGTGGATCAGCAGCAAATCCAGGCGGTCCGTGTGCAACTGGCGCAAGGTGTGTTCCACGGAGCTGGTGATGTGCGCCGCGCTCGTGTCGTAATGCTGGATGGCGTGTCCGGGACGGTGGGGCGAGAGCAGCTTGATGCCGCACTTGCTGACCAGCTCCATCTTGTCGCGCAAGCCCGGTTGCAGGGCCAGCGCTTCGCCAAACAAACCTTCGGCGCTGTAATCGCCATAGATATCGGCATGGTCGAAACTCGATACGCCCAGGGCCAGGCATTGCTCGATGAAGGCCAGTCGTTGCTGCGCCGACATATTCCACTCGCCGATGCGCCACATGCCGGCGACGATGCGCGACAGTTCGGGACCGTTGCTGCTTAAACGGCTGCGTGGTGCTTGCAGGCTGGCGGGAAATACGTGGCTCATGGGCTGGCTTTCGGATGGTGACGTGATGGACTCGCCACGATTATAGCCAGCTAATCTAGAGCATGCTGCGGATGAAGCGGCAGCAACGCTCTTGCAGGGCAAGGTCGAGCTGGCCGCCCAGTTGCATCTGGTACACCAGCGCCGATTGCAGCATGAAGGCGAACAGGCGCAAGTCGAGGTCGGCGCGCACGCCGATGTTGACCAGGCGCTGCACCACCAGGGTGATCCACGGTGCGACGATCTGCTCGCGAAAGCGCAGCTGGGCGGCCGCATCATCGTGGATCAGTACCAGTAAATCACAGGTGAAGCGGCCATCGGCGTTCAGGTTGTCGAAGATGCGCGCGCAGATCGCTTCGATTTCCTGGCCATCCGGCATGTCGAGCGCGCGCTGCAGCTTTTCCGCCGTGCGCTTGACGAGCGCGTCGAGCAGCATGTCTTCGCGCCGCGGCCAGCGCCGGTATATCGTCTGGCGCCCCACGCCGGCCACGTCGGCCACCATCTGTATCGTCACCGCTTCCAGTCCATATTGCCTGACCAGCATGACGATCGCTTCGAGCACCGCATCTTCCACACCCGCCTTGCGCGGACGTCCACGCGGCGCTGCTGCATTTTTAATCACCTTGAGCCTGTCTCTGAATGTTTCTTTTAATTATGGTACGATGCGCACCGTAAATGCAAAGCGACTGCTTGTCAATCACCTTGATCAATTAACCGGCAGGCGGATGCGCCGCGATACCCCAGTCATCTCTACGTGAAATCTGCCATCTCCGCGGCGCTTGCCCGCATTTTCTTTCTGACTCCCACATCCATCACTGTGGCGGCTCGCGCCGCCTGAGGAAAACCTATGAAAATCATCGGGATTTCGCCCCATCGGCGACACTTCTTGCGCAAGGCTGTCGGCGCCGCACCTGCCGTGGCCTTGCTAGCCGGCGCCGGCGGCGGCCTGGCCATGGCCGTCTCCAAGGACCAGCCTGCCTATAAACCGCGCTTTTTCGACGCCACCGAATGGGCCACCCTGAGCGCGCTGGTCGACCGTTTGATACCCGCCGACGCCGAAGGGCCGGGTGCGCTGGAATCGGGCGTGCATGAATTCATCGACTCGCAGATGAACACGCCTTACGCGTATGGCGCGCTGTGGTACATGCAGGGGCCGTTCGTACCCTCGATCGAACAGTTCGGCTACCAGTTCCACATGGCGCCGCGCGAGCTGTACAAGAGCGCCCTGGCCGGCGTCAATGCGGCCGTGCACAAGCAGTCCGGCAAGCCCTTCGTGCAGCTGAACGGGGCCGAGCGCGATGCCGTCATCACGCAATTGCAAAAGGGCACCCTGGACATCGGCGCAGTGCCATCGAAGATCTTCTTTAACCAGCTGCTGCAAAACACGCGCGAAGGATACTTTTGCGACCCCGTGCACGGCGGTAACAAGGACATGCTGGCCTGGAAGATGGTGGGATTCCCTGGCGCGCGTGCCGACTACATGGATTGGGTGGAACAGTACGGAAAAAAATATCCTCTTCCGCCGGTATCCATAGCGTAAAACTTTTAGTAGCAGATCAAAGAAAAAGAAAAACCATCATGAGTGATATCAAACCAGATGTAAAAATGAAGCCTGTCGATGCCGTGATTGTCGGCTTTGGCTGGACCGGCGCCATCATGGCCAAGGAATTGACGGAAGCGGGCCTGAACGTGGTCGCGCTGGAACGCGGCGAGTACCGCGACACCTATCCCGACGGCGCCTATCCGAAGACCCTCGACGAGCTGACCTATATCCAGCGCAGCAAGCTGTTCCAGGATATGTCGAAGAGCACATTTACCTTCCGCCACAGCATCACGGGCGTGGCCGTGCCGTACCGCCAGATAGGCGCCTTCAAGCCGGGTACGGGCGTGGGCGGCGCGGGCTTGCACTGGTCGGGCATGCACTGGCGCGTCCTGCCGGAAGAGCTGCAAATCCGCAGCCACTACGAACGCCGCTATGGCAAGAAATTCATTCCCGAAGGCATGACGATCCAGGACTTTGGCGTGACCTACGCCGAGCTGGAGCCGCACTTCGATTTCGTGGAAAAAGTCTTCGGCACCTCGGGCCAGGCGTATAAAGTCAACGGCATCGTCGTCGGCGACGGCAATGTGTTCGAGGGCGACCGCTCCGACAATTACGCGCTGGCACCGCAAAAAGTGCCGTACACGGCAGAGTTGTTCCGTCGCGCGGCCAAGGCCGTCGGCTACCACCCGTTTGTCAACGCTTCGTCGAACGCGTCCGGCCCGTACACGAACCCGTATGGCTGCCAGATGGGGCCATGCAACTTTTGCGGTTTCTGCTCCGGCTACGCCTGCTACAACTACTCCAAAGCCTCGCCCAACGTCAACATCATGCCGGCCCTGCGCATGGTGGCGAACTTTACATTGCGTGCCAACTGCAATGTCGTGCGCATCAACCTCGACGGCAGCAAAAAACGCGCAACGGGTGTGACGTATATCAATGCGGACGGCAAGGCCGTCGAGCAGCCGGCCGACCTGGTCATCGCCAGCGCGTTTGCCTACAACAATGCGCATCTGTTCCTGTTGTCGGGCATTGGCAAGCCGTACGATCCCGTCAGCAATGAAGGCGTGGTGGGACGCAATATCGCCTACCAGATGATGTCCACCATCCAGACTTTCTTCAAGGAAGACACGAACACCAACCCCTTCATCGGCGCCGGCGGCACCGGTGTCGCGCTCGATGACTGGAATGGCGACAATTTCGACCATGGCCCGCTGGGCTTTGTCGGTGGTTCGCCCGCCTGGTGCAACCCGGCCGGCTCCAAGCCGATTTCCGGCATCGCCACACCGGATGGCACGCCCGCCTGGGGTTCTGCCTGGAAAAAGGCCGTCAAGAAGAGCTATCTGAACACGGTCTCCTTCGATTGCCATGGCGCCAACATGACTTACCGCGATTGCTATGTCGACCTCGACCCGACCTACACGGACAAGTATGGCCAGCAATTGCTGCGCTTTACCTTCGACTGGAAGGAAAACGACATCAAGATGAGCCGTTTCGTCACGGACAAGATGATGAAGGTGGCTGAAGCGATGAATCCCGAAGCGATCAAGGTCTCCGTCAAGAGCGTGGGCGACCACCTCGACTTGCGCAACTACCAGACCACTCACTGGGCGGGCGGCACGGCCATGGGCGCGGACCGCAAGACCAGCGTCGTCAACCGCTACTTGCAGAGCTGGGATGTGCACAACGTGTTTGCCGTCGGCTCCAGCGTGTTCCCGGTCGGCATCGGCTACAACCCGACGGGCCTCGCTTGCGCGCTGACCTACTGGTCGGCCAAGGCCATCCGCGAGCAATACCTGAAAGATCCCCGTCCCCTGGTCGCTTGATAAAGAACAAGAAGATGAACAACACATTCACCACCACCGTGGGCGCGCTGCTGCTGGCGCTCGCCGCCAGTACCCCCGGCGCCGCCTGGTCGGCCGCCGCCACCACCCCGAACGCCCAGCTGATACGCCAGGGTGAATACCTGGCTCGCGCGGGCGACTGCATCGCCTGCCATACGGCCGGCAGCAAGGGCCAGCCGTTCGCCGGCGGCCTGGGCATGGAAACGCCGATCGGCAAGGTGTATTCCACCAACATCACGCCCGACAAAAAAGCCGGCATCGGCGACTGGAGCTTTGCCGATTTCGACAAGCTGATGCGCACTGGCGTGACGAAACACGGTTACACCGTGTATCCGGCCATGCCCTACCCGTCGTACTCGCGCCTGAGCGAGGCGGACATGCAAGCGCTGTACGCCTATTTCATGCATGGCGTGAAGGCGGACCCGACGCCGAACAAGGCAGCCGACATCCCGTGGCCGCTGTCGATGCGTTTTCCGTTAACCATCTGGCGCTGGGTCTTTGCCCCCACGCCGCAGCCCTACAAGGTACCGGCCACGGGCGACGCGCAATTGCTGCGCGGCGCCTACCTGGTGCAGGGCCTGGGCCACTGCGGCGCCTGCCATACGGCGCGCGGCGTGGGCATGCAGGAAAAATCGCTGACGGACGCGGGCAATACCACCTTCCTGGCGGGCGGCGGCGTGATCGACGGCTGGTCCGTGCCCTCCTTGCGCAATGAACATGGCGGCGGCCTGGCGCGCTGGAGTGTGGCGGAGATCGCTGAATTCCTGAAGACGGGCCGCAATAGCCATACGGCCTCGTTCGGCGCCATGAACGACGTGGTGGCCCATTCCATGCAGCACATGACGGATGGCGACTTGGCGGCGATGGCGAAATACCTGAAGTCCTTGCCGCCATCGAACCCGGCCACGCCCGCGTTTGTCGCGGACGACAAGCTGGGCAAGCAGTTGTTCAGCGGCGTCGTCAATTCCAAGGGTGCGCAGTTGTACCTGGACCGTTGCGCCGGTTGCCACCGTTCCGACGGCAAGGGCTACGACAAGGCCTTCCCTGCGCTGGCGGGCAATGCCGTGCTGCAGACGAACGATCCTACTTCAGCCATCAACATTGTGCTGTCGGGCGGCGCCGTGCCGGCCACGCGCACGGCACCGTCGGCGCTGACGATGGCGCCGTACGCCGACATTTTTAATGATGAGCAGACTGCGCAAGTGGTGACCTTCATCCAGACCAGCTGGGGCAACCGCGGCGCACCGGTGACGGCGGCGCAGGTGGCCAAGGTGCGCAAGCTGTCCGTGCCGGTGGCAGCGTCGCAGACGGAAGCGACCTTTGCGGCAGGCCGCCCGGGCACTTTCCCGCCCGTGGCGCGCCAGCCGCACTTGAAGGATGCGCCGCTGAAGTAAGCTGACGTAGCGCAAGACGAAAAAAATGCCCGCAGTATCTGCGGGCATTTTTTATGGGATACAAGAAATAATTACTTCATCCACAAACGCATCGAATCCCAGGCGCGGCCGAAGATCGTGGCCTGGTTGATCGGCTCCAGCGCCACGACAGGCAGTTCCAGCAGAACCTTGTCTTCAACCATCATTTTCAGCTTGCCGACCGGGGCGTTTTCAGCCAGTGGCGCGACCAGCGGGTCCTTGCGTTCCAGCACAGGTTTCATCTTGGCAGCCATGCCTTTTGGCACGGTGACGAGCACGTCGCGGGCGAAACCGATTTTCACGGTGCCTTTCGAGCCCTTCCATACTTCCGGCGTGGCCACGGCCTGGCCCTTCGAGTACAGCTTGACCGTATCGAAGTTCTGGAAGCCCCAGTTCAGCAGCTTCTGGCTTTCCTGCGTACGGGCCTGGTCGGACGTGGTGCCCAGCACCACCGAGATCAGGCGGCGCTCGCCGGTGCCGCCTGGACGGCGGGCCGACGCGATCATGCAATAGCCGGCCGCTTCCGTGTGGCCCGTTTTCATGCCGTCCACGGTCGGGTCCAGCCACAGCAGGCGGTTGCGGTTAGGCTGGGTGATCTTGTTGTAGGTAAAGCTTTTTACGGAATCGATTTTGTAGAATTCCGGATAGTCGGCGATCACGCGCTGGGCCAGCACGGACAGGTCTTGTGCGGTGGAATAGTTCTCGGGGCTAGGCAAGCCATGCGGATTGGCAAAACGCGTATTTTTCAAGCCCATGCGTTGCGCTTCGCGGTTCATCAGCACGACGAAAGTGCCTTCATCGCCGGCGACGGCTTCAGCCAGCGCCACGGCGGCGTCGTTACCCGATTGAATCATCAGGCCATGCAGCAAGTCGTCGATCGATACGGGGGTGGCCGGGTCGATGAACATCTTCGAGCTGCTCGAATCGACTTTCCAGGCGCGCACGGAAACATTCACTTTTTGGTCCAGCGCCAGTTTCTTTTCGCGGATGGCGGCAAACGTCAGGTAAGCCGTCATGATCTTGGTCAACGATGCCGGCTCGATGCGCGCGTCCGGATCTTGCGAAGCAATGATCTGGCCACTCGTGGCGTCAAGCAGCAGCCAGGACTTGGCGGCGATGGTCGGGGCTGGAACGCTCTGGGCGTAGGCGGCGGATAGGAAAAGTACACTGGAGGCCAGTGCCGCTAAAAGTTTTTTCATGGAGGCTGGTCTGCGAAAAAGATGAAGGCTGGGGGCCATGTTGTTGCTGCTTACATGGCCGCGTGGAAAAAACGGATCAATTATAGCCGTGGAGACGGTAGTAAGCCCACACTTCAATGATCATCTGCTGCGATGGCGGGTTTGTCACCATGCCACAGCGCAATCACGAGGTTCTTGATGTGATTGAGCTTGCGGTGGAAAAAGTGGTCGGCGCCGGGGATCACGATCACGGGAATGTCTTGTGGACGGGCCCAGTCGAAGACGGCGGACAGGGGAATCGTGTCATCCAGTTCGCCGTGGATCAAAATCGTGTCGGCCGGAATGTCGGCCATGGCCCACTTGCCTGCCGCGCTGCCAATCAGCGCCAGGCGCTCGACGGGCGTGCCGGCGGCTGCCAGGCGCTCCTGCAGTTTCGATTGCACGAAGGTGCCGAACGAGAAACCGGACAAGGCCACGGGCAAGCCCGGGTACAGGCCGCGCATGTGTTCATACAGCAATTGCATGTCGTCCGTCTCACCCACGCCATGGTCGTGTACGCCTTCCGAGGCGCCCACGCCGCGGAAGTTGATGCGCGCCACCACGTAACCGAGGGCGACAAAGGCGCGCGCCAGGGTTTGCGTGACCTTGTTATCCATCGTGCCACCATACAGCGGGTGCGGATGGGCAACGAGAGCGATGCCGCGCGGGGTGTCTGCCGGGAAATCGAGCAAGCCTTCCATGCTGCCTGCATGGCCGGCGAGGGTAAATTTTTCCGAATTTCTGTTCATGATGCTCATACTGGTGGCTATCTCTTAAATTGGCATTAAATCTTGAGGCGTTCGACGATTTTGCCGCCCACCAGGTGCGAATCGATGATTTCATCGATATCGCTGGTGTCGACATAGGTGTACCAGGTCGCTTCCGGGTAGATGACCAGCAGCGGGCCTTCTTCGCAGCGGTCCATGCAGCCGGCCTGGTTGATGCGGATCTTGCCTGCGCCATTCATGTCGAGTTCCTTGATGCGGCGCTTGCAATGCTTTTGCGCCGCTTCCGCGCCATGGTCGCCGCAACTGTTGCGGCCGTCTTCACGTTTATTCATGCAGAAAAAAACGTGGCGTTCAAAATACGGTGCGTCGCTCATACTATGCTCCTGCTGATTCATCAATACGCCATGATAGCGCTTATGGGTGGTCTTCGCGACGCTGGCGCTGCGCATCGTCCTGCCGGTTCAGGCGGTGCGAGGGCAGGCACAGGAACCACAGGGCCATGAAAGGCCACAGCAGGGCCAGGAATTGCGCCGCGCCATTAAAGTTCAGGAATTTTCCCTGTACCCAGCCTTGCAATGTGGACATGAAATACGGGTTGATCGGCGTCGTATTCACCATCACTAGACTCAGCAGCAAGGTGGCGGCCGCGATGCGGCGCTGCGCCACATGGGGCGCGAAGGCCAGGCCGCCCAGCATGATCAGGCCGATCAAAAAGCCGCCCTGCGCACCCGGCGTGATCCAGACGAAGGCGTTTTCCGGCGAAAACAGCAGCGCGCTGGCCATCGAGCGCACGATCAAGGCGGCGGCGATCAGGATCAGCATCAAGATGGCGCGCGGTGCGGCGCGGCGCAGCAGACACAGCAAGGTAAGCACGGCGCCCGTCATGCCGCAAGCCGTGATGATGGTTTCTGATAGCCAATATTGCTCGACGGTCAATGTCACATCGGGACGCAGATACGTGGCCAGATCGATCTCCATGCCCATCAGGCTGGAAAGCCAGTCCGACAGGATGGGCAGCAGCTGGCCCAGGCCGAACAGATAGCCTTGCGGATAGATTTGCGCCAGTGGCCACAAGGCCACCAGCACCAGGCCCTGGCTGGCGTGCTGGGCAAACCAGCGTTGGCGCACGCGGTACAAATGGCTATGGTCGAGCAGCTTGCGCGCCGTCAAGGCACCGATGATGGAACCGATAAAGCAGCCGGCCGCATTCGTATAAAAATCGAGATTCGACGACACGCGGCT
The DNA here is from genome assembly GCF_051380775.1 of Janthinobacterium pasteuri. Classification (NCBI taxonomy): domain Bacteria; kingdom Pseudomonadati; phylum Pseudomonadota; class Betaproteobacteria; order Burkholderiales; family Oxalobacteraceae; genus Janthinobacterium; species Janthinobacterium pasteuri. The sequence continues at coordinate 215,714 of NZ_JBNYXS010000006.1, forward strand.
GGGCAAATAGGTTTGCACCGCTTCCATGCTGCCGGAGATGAAGACGCCGCACAGGCTGGCGATCACGACGGCAAAAAATCCCGTGACCCTGGGGAACAGCGAATACACGATCAACGCGCCCAGCGGGATGTAGCCGACGACGTTGATGCCCACGTCAAAGCCCGTCCAGTAGCGGGGCATGCGCGTGTTTTCCAGGAACGTCAGCGGCGACAAGCCATTGCTGTGCCAGCCCGTGAACGGGAACCAGCTGGCGTAGACGATCAGGAAGACGTAGGCGAGCAGGGTCGCGCGCGACACGGGCGACGAGCGTACGGGCGGCAGTGGCGCTGGCTGGCTGGCAGGGGCTGCGGAGGCGGTCATTCTGTGACGGTCATTCTTTCGGGATGGTCAGCGTGCCCAGCCAGACCAGCAGGTCGTTGGCGATGGCGTCCGACGCTGCCGCCAGCGCCTGCGCGCCGCCTTGCGCGTCGGCGCTGCCGGCCGGGCCGCTGCGACTGAAGGTTTTCTGGTCGATCAGGCGGTGGCCGCGGAACAGCGAGGCGCGCAGCGAGACGTGGCCGCTGCTGTGCGTTTGCGTATCGAAGTTTTGTGAGAAATCATCGACGTCGATGCGCAGCAGGGGAATGCCGGCGGCCGCGTCCGTAGTCGACAGCACTTTCACGCCGCTTTGCGCCACGCGCGTTTTCAGGCGCTGGCTCAACAGTTGCAACGGCGGCGTGTTCCAGCGGTTGTAGGCGTAAGGACGCGATTGTTGCGCATCGGCGTACAGCAGGCGGTAATACATGCGCTGACTGTCCAGCCACGAAGGGCCGTTGGCGTCGGCAATCACCAGCACGGGCACGGCTGGCGCCGCCGCTGGTGCGGCCGCCATCGGCGCCACCGGGCCGAAATCATAAAACGTGGGCACGGGGCCGCGGCTGGCGCAGCCGCCCAGCAGGAAAGCGCCGGCCAGGGCCAGCACCGTGAAATTGCGAGGGATGTGCATGCTTTCTTCTCCTTATTTGCCCGGCGCCGAAAAACCGGGCTCGCCCGGGCCGGGCGGGATGTCTGGGGCGCCGAACAAGATGCTCTGCGGCTGTTCATTGAGCGTGCTCATGGTGGTTTTCAGGGCGCGCATCGAAGAGCGCGCCTCGCCGCTCAGCTCGATGACCTGTGGCAGCACTTCCAGCGATACGCCATTGGCCACCGTTTCCACCGAATTGCCGACCCGGTCGACCGTGCCATTGACCTTGTCGAGCACGCCGCCGGGCGCCTGGATATCGTTGCCCAGCTTTTTCCAGGTGGCCGTCAAGTCCGACACGTTCTTGCTAGCCGTGCTGACGGCCGTCAAGGTTTGGCGTGTTTGTTCCGTCAGTTGCGGCAATTGCGTCAGGGTCGGCTCCAGCTGCTGCGGAATGGCGCCGAAGGCCTTGGCTGCCTTGCCCACTTCATTGAAGGCGCCCAGCATGGCCGCCTGGTTGTCGGGGCTGAGCAGGTTGTTGACCTTGTTGGTGATCTGCTCGGCCTGGTCGAGGATGCGCTTGCCGCGCTTTTCCAGTTGGTCCAGCAAGCCGGCGCGCAGGGGAATCAGCGACGGCTTGTCCTTGCTGGTGCCCAATAATTTGGAACCCACGTGCTCGTCGTCGAGCTGGATGTAGGCGATGCCCGTCACGCCCTGGTAGCCCAGGGTAGCAAAGGTGGTGTGGGTGACGGGCGTGTCTGGTGCCACGCTGATGTGCACGAGGATTTGCCCCGCTTTTTGCGTATCGAAATCGATGGCGTCGACCTTGCCCACTTCCAGGCCCCGGTAGCGCACGGCCGCCTGTGGGTTCAGGCCCGGCACGGACAGGGTGGTGGCGAGCAGATACGGGACGCGTTCCACGCGGTCACGGTTGAACCAGACGCCGAACAAAATGGCGGCCACCAGCAGGGTGAGAGTAAAAAATCCCGTCATCAGGGCATGTGATCTGTTTTCCATTACTTCTCCGCTTTCTTGTCTGTGCCGGCGTCAGCGCCTGGCTGCGCCGCCTTGCTTGCCGCCGCCTGTTTTTCATCGAGGACAGCCAGCGCGCGCTGGCCGCGGTCACCGAGAAAAAATTGTTTGATGAACGGGTGGTCGACTGCGATCACCTCGCGCGTGGGGCCGATGGCGATCACGTGTTTTTCCGCCAGCACGGCGATGCGCGTGGACAGGGCGAACAGGGTGTCGAGGTCATGCGTGACCATCACCACCGTCAAGCCCAGCTCGCGGTGCAGCGACTGGATCAAAGAGACAAAGCTTTCCGACAGGTCCGGGTCCAGGCCCGCCGTCGGTTCGTCGAGGAACAGCAGCTTCGGTTCCAGCGCCAGGGCGCGCGCCAGCGCCACGCGCTTGATCATGCCGCCCGACAGGTCCGATGGCATTTTCAGCGCATGTTCCGGGCCCAGTCCCACCATGTTCATCTTTAATAATACCGCGTCGTGGATCAGCGCCTCGGGCAGCACGCGCAATTCGCGCATCGGCTGGGCTACGTTGTCAAACACGGTCAGGGCCGAATACAGCGCGCCTTGCTGGAACAGCATGCCCCAATGGTTGCGCAATTGCTGCAGCTGGTCGGAACTTGCTTTGTTAATATCTTCGCCAAAGACTTTGACGCAGCCGCGCGCCGGATGTTCCAGGCCCAGCATCTGGCGCAGCAGCACCGTCTTGCCCGTGCCGGAGCCGCCCACGATGGAGAGGATTTCGCCCCGTTCGATTTCCAGGTTCAAGTCCTGGTGCACGACGGTGCGGCCGAACTTGGTCCACAGATTGGTGATTTCCACCACGGGCGCGCTGCCATGCAGGTTGAACTGGCCGTCCTTGCCCGTGCCACAAGCGATATCGGTGTCGTCTGCCATCAGTAGCCCACTCCATTGAAGACGATGGCGAACACGGCGTCGGCCAGGATCACCACGGTGATGGCCGTGACGACGGCGGTGGTGGTGCCGTGCCCCAGGCTTTCCGTATTGGCCTTGATGCGCAGGCCGAAGTGGCAGGAGACGAGGGCGATCAGCATGCCGAAGATGACGCCCTTGCCCAGGCCGATCATGTAGTTGGCCAGCGGCACGGCATCCGGCAGCTTCTGGATGAAATAGCGCGCCGACAAGTTTAATTCCACCTTGGCCGCCACCATGCCGCCGATCAGTGCGGCCGTATCCGTCCAGATGACGAGCAGGGGCATGGAAATGGCCAGGGCAAGCACTTTCGGCATGATCAGGCGGAAACCGTGTGAAATGCCCATCACCAGCATGGCGTCGAGCTCTTCAGTGACGCGCATGACGCCCAGCTGTGCCGTGATGGACGAACCCGAGCGGCCGGCCACGAGGATGGCCGCCAATAAAGGCCCCAGTTCGCGGATGACGCTCATGCCCAGCAGGTTGACCAGATAAATGTCGCCGCCAAAGGCGCGCAGCTGCTGCGCCGACAGATAGGACAGCACGACGCCGATCAAAAAGCCCACGAGCGCCGTGATGCCCAGCGCCTGGAAGCCCGCATGGAAAATATTGGCGGAAATTTCACGCCATGGTCCGCGCATCGGGTGGCGCGCAAAGCGGCCGATATCCTGCGTTACCTGGCCCACGAGGGCGATAAAGCCCTTCAAATGTTCGAAAAACAGCAAAATGGTCATGCCCAGCTTCATCACGGGCGTGAGGCGGTTGGCGCGCGAAGGCGGCGTTTCCAGTGGGCCCGTCTCTTCGATGCGCCGGAAAAACTCTTCCTGGGATGGTGCCAGGGTCAGCTGCGCAGGGCGCCGCTTGCCCCAGGCATTCCAGAACAGCTGGGCGCCGATATGGTCCATGCTGTCGATCTGTGACAGGTCCCAGCTGGCATTCGCGTCGCCCTGCAAGGGCTTGAGCTGGGCGTCAATGGCCTTGATCGCATTGTCATGCGCAAGGGCGTGCACCTGCCAGGTGCCGCTGGCAGTGACAAGTGCTCCCTGTTGGGAGCTGGTCTGGGAGAGGGTCAGTTTCGGCGATTGTACAGTCGGCATCGTGCCAGTTTAAGGGAGAATGGCGCAGACCGCCACCGCTGTTCAATCGCCGCCGTTTCAGGATGCCAGGTGACGCGCCTGCCGCTGTGGCAGGGCCACGTCCGGGCGCACCTTGCTGTTGTTAGTGCTCACTTCGCTTGTCTTGGCCTGCGCGGCTGCCTGCGCGCCGCCCGCATAGTCGCTGGCCAGCAGGGCATTGGCCTCGGCTGCGCTCATGCCGCGCGTCTGCAGCCATTGCGCCACCAGCTTGGCCAGGCGTTCCATGGCGATGCGGTGGGTGGCGTCCGTGTGGGCGTACAGCCAGTTCGAAAAGTCCATGAAATTTTCAAACGGTGCATCGCCCAGCATCCATTGCACCGTATTGGCGAAGCGGCCCGAGTTGGCCACCAGGTCCCAGTAGCGGGCGAAGCGCACCAGGCGCTGCATGCTCATGAAATCGAGCTGCTTGTTGGCCAGGATGGTGTACGGCGGGTGCGGGTCGAACACCATGCCGTAATTTTCCGTGTGGCGGATGATGGGTGTGCCGCGCAGCCGCTTCAAGATGCCGAACTGGATTTCATGCGGTTTCAATGCCACCAGCTTGTTGAAGCCGGCCGCGAAGCTCGCTTCATCCTCGCCCGGCAAGCCGGCGATCAAGTCCACGTGCAGGTGGGCGTTCGATTCCTCGCACAGCCAGCGGATGTTGTCGGCCGCCTTTTGATTGTCCTGCTTGCGGCTGACCAGCGATTGCACGTCCGGATTGAAACTCTGGATGCCGATCTCGAACTGCAGGGCGCCGGGAGGGAACTTGCTGATGCCTTCTTTCAGGGCATCGGGCAAGTGGTCGGGCACCAGCTCGAAGTGGGCGTAGATCGGATCGTCCGGATTCGCTTCGATCTTATCTAAAAAGAACTGCATGATCTTCAGGCTGGTCTTGATGTTCAGGTTGAAGGTGCGGTCGACGAATTTGAACAGGCGGGCGCCGCGCGCATGCAGGGATTCCATCTCGGCCAGGAAGTTGTCCAGGGCGAAGGGCCAGGCCGTCTTGTCCAGCGCCGACAGGCAGAATTCGCACTTGAACGGACAGCCGCGCGACGCTTCCACGTAAATCGTGCGGTGGCGGATATCGTCGTCTGTATATAGAGAGTAGGGCAGTTGCAGTTCCGCCAGCGGCGCTTGCACGCCCGCGTGGATCTTCATCAGTGGTTTTGGCCCGTTGAGGATCTCGCCGCACAGCTTGGGGAAGGTGACGTCGCCCCAGCCCGTGATCAGGTAGTCGGCCAGCTTGACGATTTCCTGCTCGCCCGCCTCGTGCGACACTTCCGGCCCGCCCAGCACGATGATGACTTCGGGCGCCACGCGCTTGAGCATGGCCACCAGTTTGGTGGTTTCTTCGACGTTCCATATATACACGCCAAAACCGATGATGCGCGGCTTGTTCGCCAGGATGCGCTCGACCAGTTCCGTGGTTTTCGTGCCGATGACGAATTCCTGCAATCGCGTCTGCGCCTGCAACGGCCCCATATTGGCCAGCAAATAGCGCAAGCCCAGCGAAGCGTGGGTGTAGCGGGCGTTCAGGGTGGAGAGCAGGATGGTCATGGGAGGCGATGGAAACGGCGAAACCGCTATTTTACGCTGTCGCGTCACCGGTGCGCTGCGGCCACAAATGCCATGTTACCATTTGTCAATAATTACTAACTTGTCAATGCCGTGGCAGGCTAAAAGGGATATAAGGTGCTGGCGAAAAAAGTACTCAATAAGAAAGTTCTGGTCGGCTCACTTGCCGGGGTGGCGCTGGTGGCCGCCGCGCTGGTCGGTTACCGGGTATTCGGCTGGGGCGCGATGGGGCCGGTCAACGGCCTGAAGCTGGATTTATCCCGGCCCGATGCGCTGGTCCGCACGAAAAGCCTGTCGACCTTGCCGCGCGACCTGCTGACGGTGCCGTTGGCGCGCGACGTGCTGCGCGAGGATTTCCTGTTCTATTACGAGCAAAGCGAAGACCGGCTGGGGCTCAAGGGCAGCTTGCGCCGCATCGCCTACGAACATGAACTGGGATGGGGCGACCAGCTGCTGCGCATGGTGCTGGACCAGCCGGCGGAAGTGGCCTTGTGGCGCGACGCCGACGGCTCGCTCAAGCATTTCGCCATCGTCGTGTCGCGCAACCAGTTGACGCGCCTGCTCGAGGAAGCGGGCAAGATCGCCCTGAAGGATACGCAAATGCGCGTGGCCGGCAGCTTGCGCGTCGATGGCGACACCGTGCCCGTCTACGCGCTCAATTACGCCTGGCAGCGCACCTTGCTGTTTGCCGCGCATGGCCAGCGCCTGGTCATCCTGTCCCATCCCGGCATGCTGTATGGCGGCAGCGACGGCAAGCATGGCGATGGCACGGCCGAGAAAACCGTGGCCAGCCTGCTGGCGCCGGAGGCGGCCAAACAGAATGTCTTTCATGCGCAGTTCCATCTCGATAGCGCCGCGCCCGAGGGCCACAGCATCGCCGTCAAGGCGGACTTCCTGTCGTTCGGCTACCAGCCTTTCTTCGGCGCGCTCGAAGCGCTGCGCTTCGATTTTCAACAGGGCGCCTGGCAATCGAAGGTGCTGCTCAATGCCGACAAGCTGAAAAACGGTGGTTATGACAGCAGCTTCCTGTGGCAGCAACTGCCGCATCATCCCAGCGCCTGCTTCAGCGTGCCGGTGGACTGGACCGCGCTGCAGCCTGTGCTCAAGCGCCTGGGCGACAAGACATCCGAGCCGGTGGTGCCACTGGCCCAGCACTTGCAAGGGCCTGCCGCCGCCTGCTGGTACGGCACTTCACGGCTGCATACGCCCGTGTTCGTGGCCACGCGCAGTGCGCAGGTCGGTGATGACGCTGTATATGGCAGCCTGTTCGAGGCGGCCATCGGCGGCAAGGATCCCGTGCGCAAGATTACCGGCAAGGATGGTCAAGGTGAGTTCGTGCGCTGGGAGCGCAGCGTCGCCACCGCCCTGGGCCAGTCCACGCCGGCGCTGGCCGTGGCTGGCAACACGGTTGTCTTTTCCGCCGATGGCAAGCTGGTGGACCAGGTGCTGGCCGTGCGCCGCAAGCAGGCGCCGGCCGCCAGCGACTTGCTGCCCGATGGCGCGCGCACCATCGGCCTGATCGCGCCTGCGTCGCTGGCGCGGCTGATCCAGCTGGAAGCCTTCAATACCCTGCCGGCGAATAACGAACCGGTCTTGCGCGCAGCCGCCAACGAACACTTGGTGCCGCGCCTGAACGCCTTGAAAAAATATCCGCCGCTGCGCATGGTGCTCAAGCGGCAGCCAGCCAGCGGCACGTCATGGGAAACGCTGGAATGGCAGGAGACTGCGCGATGACGGTGTGGCATGCGCGCCGTGCCGCCTTGCGCTGGCTGGCGGGAGGGGCTGCCGTTGTTACTTGCCCCTATGCCTGGGCCCTGCGCGCGGCGGCCGCGCCGCAAGTGCAGCTGTCGCAGGCCCAGAGCCGCGCTTTCCAGGCCTGGATGCTGCGCATCGTCAACGCGCAGATCGAACGGGGCCCGTCGCCGCGCTGGACGCACCGCGATTGCGCCGGCCTGGTGCGCTTTGCCGTCAACGAGGCGCTCACCGTGCATGACGCGAAGTGGCTGCGCGCGAACGGCATCGCCAGCGACCGGCGCCTGCCGCCCGAGCTGGAGCTTGGCGCGGACCAGGCGGCCTTGCGCAATCGCTGGGTGCAAACGGGCGGCAAGGTCGGCCACTTTGTCACGGCGCTGGCGCTGGTGCAGCACAACAGCCGTTTCATCGCCCGCGAGATCAGCCAGGCGCTGCCCGGCGACCTGCTGTTTTTCGACCAGGGCGACGAACAGCACCTGATGGTCTGGATGGGGGCGCGCATCGCCTACCACACCGGCACCGTCACCCCCGACGACAATGGTCTGCGGACCGTCGATATCAAAGAACTTACGAGCTGGAAGGACACGCGGTGGCAACCTGTGGTCAACAATCCGAATTTCGCCGGTGTGTTCCGGCTGGCGTTTTTATCATGAAGCTATTCTTCGCCAGCTTGTTGGCGTTGGTGCTCATTGGCGGCGCTTCGGCGCAGGAACGTGAACCGAGCAACGAGCCTAGCAACTACACGACCTTCAAGGGCGAGCCCTTTTTCCTGCTGTCGGACGCCAGCTACGGCAGCAGCGACGAGTCGCGCGTGCGCCTCGAGGTGCCCGGCCGCGACATGGGACGCATGAACCTGGAAGCGTATTCGGGCGCCGACATCGTTGTCTACCGCGTGCCCGAGCCGATGGAATTCCTGAAAAAGCAGCGCAATCTGCACCGCATCCAGGTCGAAGGCAATTACCAGGGCGAAGGCCTGGCCAACACGCTGAGCTTTCTGTGGGATAGCTGGTGGAAGCAGTCGCGCCTGGCCTGGCGCAAGCTGTTTTCCGGCGAGGCGCGCCGCGCGGTAACGAAGGAACAGCCGCAGCTGGCCACCAATGATGCGATCCGCCGGCCGACCGTGTTTGCCAACCATCCGCAGTACAAGCCGATCAAGGGCATGGAGCTGGTCGACAGCTTCCGCTATCCGATCTGGCAAGCCAAGGCCATCGCACCGCCGAAGGGCGTCAAGCTCGATGGATCGAGCAGTGACTTCATCGTCGCCGGCGCCGGCAATGTGATGATCCCGCTGGGCAAGCGCAAGCCGGGCTTGTACCTGGTCGAAGCGATCATCGGCGAGCACCGTGCCACCACCCTGGTGTTCGTGTCTGACACGGTGGCCGTCACCAAGGTATCGTCCGGCCAGATGCTGGTCTGGACGGCGCGGCGCGACACCAGCGCCGCCGTGGCTGGCGCCAGCGTGGCGTGGACCGACGGCACCGGCGTGCTGCAGTCGGCTGTGACCGGTGCAGACGGCGTCGCGTCGCTAGAGCGCGGCAGCCCCGAACACACGTATGTGCTGGGCCAGGACCGCGCCGGCGGCGTGTTCGTGTCCGAGAATTTTTACTATGACAGCGAGATCTACAACACCAAGATTTATGCGGTGACCGACCGGCCCTTGTACCGGCCCGGCGACGAGGTCAACGTCAAGTTCCTGGGCCGCGAATTTACTTCGGCGCGCGCATCGCAGGCGGCGGCTGGTGCGCCGCTGAGTTTGACCGTGCTCAATCCGAACGGCACGCCGTTGCTGACGCAAACGCTGCAGCTGTCCGGTGATACGGGCACCGAGACGCGCTTCCGCCTGCCCACGGAAGCTACCGCCGGTGGCTATGAGCTGCGCTTCAATTACAAGGATGGCGTGTACGGCGCGGCCTTCCGCGTGGCCGAATACGTCAAGCCGCACTTTGAAATCAACGTGCAGCCATCGAAACCGGAATTCAAGACGGGCGAGGCGGTCAAGGGCAGCATCGCGCTGCGATACCCGGATGGCAAACCGGTGAAAAACGCGAAGATGACCCTGTCACTGCGCAGCCAGCAAAACACCATGGTCGAAGGCGAACTGCGTTACAGCGGCTTGTTCCCGGTGGCCTTGAAGAGCGAGGAAGTGGTCAGCGATGGCAGCGGCAATGTCGACTTCACCTTGCCGCCCGCCGCCGATCCCTCGCGCTACATCTTGACCGTGCTGGCGACCGATGGCGCGGCCTACCGCGTCAAGGCGACGCGCGAGCTGATGATAGAACGCTCCAGCAGCAGTTACCAGTTGAAGGCCACGCGCCAGTTTTCCGATCCGGGTCAGGCCGTGCATTTCGATTTGCTGGCCGATGGCCAGGGCGCGGCGAAGCCCGTGCGCTGGGAGATGGTGCAGCTGGAAAAACAGAGCAAGACCGAGGGCGCGTTCGATCCAAACGCCAAGGGCTGGGACGTGACATTCCCGGCCTCCGGTTCGTATCAGCTGGCGCTGCGCGACGAACGCGGCAACCTGCTGGCCGCCGCCAGCCACTGGGTCGCCGGCGATGGCGTGCAGACCACGCCGGGCAGCATCGAGATCGTGCTGGATCGCGCCCGCTATCGTCCGGGTGACATCGCCGAGGCCTTGATCACCTTTTCCGACAAGGTCGACCAGGCGCTGTTGACGCTCGAGCGCGACAAGGTGGAACACCATGGCTTGATGGCCGGCGCCGCTGATTGGTACCAGGCGAAGCGCGTGGCGCCGCGGCAGTGGCGCGTGCGCATTCCCGTCAAGGAGGAGCATGGCCCGAACATGACGTTCTCGGTGGCCTACACGCGCAAAGGCGATTTCGTGTTCGAGAACGCCGGCCTGCAAGTGATCGAGCCGCGCATCGCGCTGCAGTTCAAGAGCGATAAGGAGGTCTACCAGCCCGGCGAGAAGGTGACCCTGGACGTCAAGGCGACCCTGGACGGCAAGCCCCTGAGCACCCTGGTGGCGCTGGGCGTGGTCGATGAAATGATCTATGTGCTGCAGCCGGAAATCGCGCCGGACATCGGCGACTTTTTCTACCATCCGCGCCGCAACAACGTGCGCACCACGGCCAGTCTGTCCTTCATCAGCTACGACATGGCACAGGGGCGCACTGCCGGTGCGCCCGCGCGCCACAACTACAACGAGCGTGGCGTCAAGGTGCTCGAACGTCCGCGCCGCGACAATATCGATACCGCCTACTGGGCGCCATCGCTCAAAACCGATGCGAATGGCAACGCGCGCGTGAGCTTTATCATGCCCGACGCGCTGACCCGCTGGAGGATCACCGGCCGCGCGATGGATAGTCAAGGTCGCGTGGGTCAGCGCACCGCCTATCTGCGGTCGGACAAGAACTTCTATGCCAAGTGGACGGCGCCGGACTGGATGCGTGCCGGCGATGCGCCGCGTGCCTCGGTGGCCGTGTTCAACCAGACGGGCAAGGAGCAGGCGCTCGACGTTGTCCTCTCCGGCGGGGCGCAGCCGACGACGGAAAAGCTGTCCGCCAAGCCGGGCGTGAACTATGTCGAATTCCCGCTCGCCCCAGGGGCCGGACCTCTGCGCCTGGAAGTAAAACAGAGTGGAAAACTGGTCGATGCGTTAGAGGCGGCCATGCAAACCTTGCCCGCCGCCTGGAGCAGTCCGCGCTCGCTGGTGCTGCCGCTCGATGGCGCCACGAGTGAACTCGCGCTCAAGCTGCCGGCGGACGCGCGCAATATCCGCGTCTCGTTCGCGCAGGGCGCCGCCAGCCAATTCGCGCGCATTGCCGACGACCTGATCGACTATCCGTATGGCTGCGTGGAGCAGACGGCGAGCCGCTTGATTCCGCTCGCGCTGGCCACGCAAAGCCTGGGGCCGGATGCCGGCGCGGCAAGCGAACCCCTGCAAACGCTGCTCACGGCGCAGCGCCTGCGCCTGGTGTCCATGGCCGGTCCGAACGCCGTCTTTGGCTGGTGGGGCAATGCCACGGCCGGCAATGCGCTAATGACGGCCTACGCCTATTATGCCGACTGGTACGCAGCGCGCGCGCTGCACATCGAGCTGCCGCCCGAGCACTGGAACAAGCTGCTGGCCGTCTATAGCGAACATGGCTTGAAAGATGCGATGGGCGACCGCGCGCTGGTGTTGTGGATGGCGCGCGAGATGGGCTTGCCCACGCAGACGCTGGCCGCCGGCCTGGTGGACGACAGTGCCATCGCTATCTTGGGCGGCAAGCCGCGCCAGGCGGGCGACAGCGGCAGCCTGCTGCTGGGCGGCGCCTCTGACCGCGAAGCGCAATCGATGGCTTTTGGGCTGGTGGCGCTGGTCGCCAGCCAGAATGGCATCGCCTTGCCTTCGGCGTTGCAGCAGCAGGTCGCCGATGCCTGGCAGGTACTGCGCGCGTCGAAGGCGCCGGTGGCGCAGGCCTTGCTGATGCTGGCCGGCGAAGTGCCGCCATCGCAGGCCGATGCGGTACTGGCCGGCGTGCGCGCCGAGATGCCGACCCTGGACCGCGCGATGACCTTGCTGTGGGTGCAAAAGAAGCTGGGCGGCGCGTCGTTCGGCAAGGGACCGGCCGTGGCGCTGGACGGCGCCTGGCAAAAACGCGACAGCCGCAGCGGCCAGCCGTTGTGGCGCTGGACCGATGCCAGGAGCGTGCCGGATAAATTGCGTCTCGCCGCAGCGACTCCGGCACCTGCCGGCACGGTAGCCGTGGTGCAGTACGACAGCCACGCCGCCGAAGCGCAAACCTTGCCGGTTACCGTCGAACGGCGCATCCTGCGCATGAAGGCAGGCAAGGGCGGCTACACGACGGAACTGGTCAAGGCGGGCGAAACGCTCAGCACGGACGCGCTGTATCTCGATGAAATCACCTTGAAAGCAGCGCCGGGCGCGAAGCACCGTTTTGGTCTGCTGGAAGTGGCGCTGCCGCCGGGCGCCATGGTCGAATCGACCACCTGGGGCATGGTCATGGCGGGCGATAAGCCGGCCGCGCTGGAACGCGCGCGCCATACCGAGCGCCGCGACGGTTATGCCGTGCCGATCGAGCCTTTGGCCGGCGACGTGACGGTGCGTCATTTGCTGCGCTTCGCGCAAAAGGGCAGTTATGTGCTGCCGCCGGCGCGCTTTTACCGTATGTACCAGCCGGAGCAGAAAGCCTTCGAGGGCGGCGGCAAGACCACGCGCGCGCTGAAGGTCGATTGATGCGCGTAGCACTTCCTGCATTGATGGCGACCCTGCTGCTGGCCGCACCTGCCTGGTCGCAGTCATCGTCAAAATCGCTGGATGTGGCCTGGCGGCGCGATGGCAAGACGGAAGTGCGGCGGTTGCACCAGGGTGGCACGGCACCGCCGCCGTTTGACGGCGCGCGGCAAGTGCCGCTGGCCAGCCTGTGGAAGCTGTTCGTGTATGTGTATGCGACCGATAGCAAGGTGGCGATGCCGGACTACCGCTGTGGCGGCAGCGATCCGGAAGAAGTGTATTGCTGCGACGCGGGCCAGAGCATCGGCCACGACGCTGCACTGGCGCAGTCCTGCGGCCTCTTTTTCTCGCCCAAGCGCCTGATGATCGCGCCGGCTTCATGGCGCCAGTACTGGACCGGCCGCTTGGGCGCGGCGCCCGCAGGCGACTTTGCCTGGCTGTCTGACCCCGCGCAGATGGCGCCTGCGCGCATGGTGCGCCTGGACAGCCTGCTGCGCGCGTTGGACAGCATCCCGGCCGCCAGCCGCCAGGAAGCCGAAGCGGCGCTGCTGCGCGTGGTGCTCGATGGACGGGGTGGGCGCGGCGCCGGTACGGCGCGCTGGTTCGGCAGCCAGTTGCGCGTGAAGACGTATTCCTGGCAGCAGGACGGCAAGCGCATCGGCGGCGCGGCCGGTTGGCTGGCCGACGGCACGCCGATCTGGCTTGGCGGCGCGGGCGGCAGCAGCAATGTTTTCGAGCAGTGGGCGCCCAGGCTTGCCGCCAGTCTGCCGCCAGTGGGCGCGGCCGAAGATGGCGGCTGCGTGGTGGTTGATTACTTCAAGCGCTATCCGATTCGCGCCGTGCGCGGCGAACGTGGCGTGGCCGCACCTGGCCCGCTCAATGGTCGCTACCATGTGCAGTTCGAGAATGGCCAGAACCTCGCCTTGCGCAGCACCGGCGAGTTGATGCTGCTGCAGGAGAAGGGCGGCCGTCCGCAGTTGCGTGGCCGCTTCGGCGTCAATGAATATGTGGCGCGGGTGCTCGACCGCGAAGCGAGTGCTAATGAGCCGGAAGCGGCCAAGGCCCTGGCGATAGCAGCGCGCACGTATTTGCAGCAGAACGCGGTGAGCGTGGCGGGTTGCCAGCAGATCGCCGACAGCAGCGCGACCCAGCGCGTCAGTCCCAGCCCAGCCACGCCGGCAGCGCTGGCGATTGCGCGCTGGACTGACCAGTTGATCGTCGATGGCGTCACCGTGCGCTATCACAGCAACCAGTCGTCCGAGGGAACCATGGCGTGGAGCGAGGCGGTGCGGCAGGCGAAACAGGGCAAGCACTATGATGAATTGCTGGCGGCGGCCTATCCGGGTGGCGCGCTGAGCACCGTTGGCAATACCGGCGCGCGTTGCCGTCGCCTGGCGCAGAACGAGGATTGGCTGGCGCGGTCCGTGCCGCGCTGGCAGCGCGTGCTGCTGCGCGAGGCTGGCTACGAGGCGCCGCCACAAGCGCCACTGGTCTGTGCCCTGTCCAGCGGCGCGCCGTATTCGGAACAGTCGCGCAACCGCATCTTCATGCGCTCGCTGGCCACGCGCGAAGACCGCATTACCTTGGCCCATGAATATTTACACCTTGGCCTGCGCCGCCATCCGCGCGGCCAGGACGAAGAATATGTCGAGCGGCTGGCCCGCCGGCTCGTCGACCTTAACCTGGAGGCCCTGTGAGTTTTTATATCCGTTGCTCGATTCCCCTGATGCTATTGCCACTCTGGGCGCAGGCCCAGGTCACCATCGATGCTCCGAAGGGCGGCTGGCGCAATTCGGCCGGCGCGCGCGAGGACTATACGCAAGCGGTCAATTACCCCGCCGCATCGGTCAACTTGCAGCCGGGCCAGGCCGAAACGGCGCAGATACGGGGACGTATCGCGGGCGCCGTCAAGGGCAAGCCCGCCACTCTGGTGGTCAACGGCGTGGCGATGCCGATGGAGGTGGGCGAGGACGGTAGCTACGGCCGCCCCTATGGCTTCGGCAGCGGCGCGAATAGCGTGGAAGTGCGTTCGCCGGATGGCAGGAGCCGCGCGCGCACCCAGTTTGTCGACAGCTATCAGGGCAAGACGCAGGCGCGCTTGCGTATCGTGCTTTCCTGGGACAGCGCCGGCACCGACCTCGATCTGCATGTGGTCACGCCGGACGGGGGGCACGTCTGGTATGGCAATCGCGTATTGAAAGATGGCGGCGCGCTGGATGTGGACGTGACCACCGGCTATGGCCCGGAAATCTTTTCCAGCGCCGCGCCCCTGAGGGGCAACTATCACGCCTATGTCAATTACTACGGCAGCGGCGAGAACAGCGCCTTGCTGACGGTTGCCCGCTTATCGATCATCACCAACGAAGGCACGCCGCGTGAAAAGCTGCAGAGCTTCCAGGTGCCGATGCGGGCCGCCGGCGAGCTGACCCTGGTAAAATCGTTTGTCTTGCCATAAAAATGGCCGAAAATAGCCCTTGCAGGGTGCACGGGGCACGGCTATAATTCGCCCCCTCGCTGAACGATGCATGCAAATGCTGAGTGAAGCGGGTAAAAAAGAAGGTTGACGAAATGCTGCAAACGCTTCATACTCTTCCTTCTTCGCAGCTGACAAACACAACGCTTTGTCGATAGCGCGAAAGCAGTACCGAATACCGTTCTTTAACAATTAACAGTCGATAAGTGTGGGCATTTGATGTAAGTGCAGCAGTGATCTTCGGATCGCTGTAAAACTTAAAATATCAAATGTTCACAAGAAATAATGAAATAGGCGCTACGCAAGTAGTGGCCTGTCAGTTTTTGAGTGAGCGACCCGTCAGAAATGACGGTGCCTGTAAAAGGGCAAAGTAACAGAGATTAAACTGAAGAGTTTGATCCTGGCTCAGATTGAACGCTGGCGGCATGCCTTACACATGCAAGTCGAACGGCAGCACGGAGCTTGCTCTGGTGGCGAGTGGCGAACGGG